>CAZCJT010000168.1:0-1544 GCA_964498565.1 uncultured Acidimicrobiaceae bacterium | reverse complement strand
CCCTCCCCTTACGACTGCTTGGCCAGCCGGGTTGCCCACTCCGGCCGGATGGTCTTGTAGCCGAAGAGCACGTCGAACCTCGCGGGGTGCTTCGAGTTGATGATGTCGAAGTCCCGCACGTAGCGGAGCGAGATGCCGTCGTAGACCTGCCGGGAGGCCTCCGTGTTTCGCGGCACCTCCAGGTCGGCCGTCACGAACGTGAAGGCGTCCCGGTGGTAGGCGAGCTGCTGGGCGAAGACCTCGTCCGCAGCGCCGGAGCCGCCACCCGTGAGGTTCAGGATGGCCTTGCCGGCGCCGGCACTGACGAGCTCGACGTTCTGCCGGGCCCCCGAGGTCGTCGGGGTCGGGCTGACCGTGAGCGTCACGGCGCCGCCCGCGGTCGAGGTGGCATCCGCGGTGACGGTGAACTGCTGGAGGTGGCTGTAGCGCCGCTTCGTCTCCGGGTTGACCGCGAAGACGTCGTCGATGGTGAAGACGTCACCCGTCTCGTACACGAGCGCGTTGCCGGCGGCCGTGACCGTGAGCGACGCCGATCCGCTCGTGATCCCGGTCGACGTGTTGATGACGGGCGTGGTGTCCGTGCGCGTGCCGTTCGTGTGGTTGGGGACGGCGGTCGTCTCCCACCAGTTGAGGCCGGCGGCGCGACCGTAGTACGCCTCCGAGAAGGCGCGCTCGACATCGCTGGCGCGGTGGAAGAACCCCTTGAGGGCATCCACCATCGTGGCCATGATGACGGGGTCCAGCAGGAGGTGGCGGTTGGTCGTGTCCGGCGCCAGCCCCTGGCTGAGCTTCACGTTGGCGTTCAGCACCTGGAGGAAGGTGTTGGGGTTGCTGGCCCCGGTGCCGACGTGGTTGTAGACGTCCAGGTAGACGTTCTCCAGCACGACGGCCTCGACCTCGGAGGCCAGGCGCGCCATGGCGGGCTCGAGGATGCGCTTGGCGAAGTCGTCGATGTCCAGCGTCAGCTCGACCGAGTCGAAGTTGACGTCGACGCCCTTCACGGTGCTGACGACGAGGTCCAGGCTCTCCTCGACGGTGTCCTGGGCGGACATGACGAGTCCGGTGCGCACCGTGTACTGGTTCGGCTTGCGGATCTTCAGCGTGTTGCCGATCTTCGCGCCCGATCGGGCGAACTGGTCGTCGTACTGCCGAGAGATGGTCCGCAGAAAGACGAGCTTCTGGTGGAGGATGGCGAGAGCCCTCCTCGTCACCATCGTTGGGGTCAGCAGAGTATTCGCCACTGTCGTGTCTCCTCAGTCCCGGGTCACGCGCCCGCGAACGGGTTGGCCTTCTTCCGCTCGATCAAGCGCGACCGCTCCCACTGCATGTATTCCCCGATCGACATCTTGTCGGGGTCCTTGGTGACGGCCGCAGCGGTGCCATGCACCGGCTCGATCGGCTCCGGCGCCGCGCTGACGGAGCGGCGATCCGTGGGGCCAGCGAAGCGGGCCTCCAGGCGGCCGACCTCGCGGTGCAACTGCGCGGGGGGCAGGCCCCCGATCCTGAGCGCCTCGGCCTGGTTCTTGCCGAGTGCGTAGGCGATC
>CAZCJT010000167.1:0-6035 GCA_964498565.1 uncultured Acidimicrobiaceae bacterium | reverse complement strand
CACCGCGTCCGACGCCACGGAGGCGCCCCCGCTCGCCGAGGCCCCGGTGGCCAAGGCGGCCGGCGCCCCGGTCGAGCAGTCAGCCGCCACCCCACCTCGTTCCGAGGTCCAGATCGACGACAGCGAGCCCCTCACGGGGACGACAGGAGAGAGCATGAGCGACATCACCCTCGACGAGCAGGAGCCGAGCGCCCTCGGCTTCGTGCAGGGTCTCGTGGACGCCTTCGGCGTCGACGCCGACGTGCAGGCCATCAGCGAAGACGACGAGCATCTCGAGATCGCCGTCACCGGCGACGACCTCGGCCTCCTCGTCGGTCCGCGCGGGGCCACGCTGAACGCGATCCAGGAGCTCACCCGCACCGCAGTCGCCCAGCAGCATTCGGGCCGGCTCCAGGGTCGCCTCCGGGTCGACGTCGCCGGCTACCGCGCCCGCCGCAAGGAGGCGCTCGAGCGCTTTGCCGCCCAGCAGGCCGAGCGGGTGCGCGAGACCGGCACGGCCGTGGCCCTCGAGCCGATGTCGCCGCCCGACCGCAAGATCGTCCACGACGCCGTCAACGACATCGACGGCGTCCACACGACCAGCGAGGGCGAGGACCGCCGCCGCCACGTCGTGATCCTGCCCGACTGACATCGGCATCCCGCAGACTCACGAGGGGAGGCCGACCCCACCCGGCGCGAGGGATGGCCGGGTGGAGCCGGTTCCCGTCCATTGGTACGGTGGGCGCGACCGGCGCCGGCCGGTTCATCCAGTGAACCCAGGCCGATGTCCGATCCCCTGCTGCCGATCGAAGACGCCACCGGGATTCCAGGTGAGCGCGAAGACGATCCGTCGCCGGCTGACGGTCGGGGAGATCGCTGGCGCATCGCTCCTGCCGTGAACCCAGAGGAGTGGGACGCAGCGCCCGGCGGATGGCGGGCGCTGCTGGTGGACCGCTGGCGCATCGCTCAGGATCGGTCCGTGGTCGGGCCGGGGGATCCGGCCGAGCACTTGCGGCAGGCCGAGGCCATGGCTGCGGTCTTGACACCCCCGAGTCTCGCCATCGACCTGGGGTCAGGTGCGGGGATCCCCGGACTCGCACTGGCCGGCATCTGGCCGAGCTCCCAGTGGGTCTTGGTCGACGCCGCTCGACGGCGCGTCCGCATGCTGGAGGAGAGCATCGAGGCCCTCGGGTGGGCCGATCGGGTGACGGCGGTCCATGCTCGGGCCGAAGACCTCGGGCGGAGCAACTACCGAAGCAGGGCAGACCTCGTGACTTCGAGGTTGTTCGGACCGCCGGCCGTGGTGGCGGAGTGCGGAGCCCCCTTCCTGCGGCCCGGAGGTGTGCTCGCCGTGACCGAGCCTCCCGAAACGTCCGGCGATCGTTGGGACTCGGCTGGTCTGCGACTCCTCGGTCTCACACCCCTCGGACTGCGGGGCAACGTCCAGGTACTGGAGGCGGACGGCACGCTCTCGGTCACCTATCCCCGGCGCCCCGGCATGCCGACGAAGCGGCCGCTCTTCTGACGTTTCACGTGGAACGTGACCCGCGAGGTGGTGCAGCGTTTCACGTGGAACGTCGGCGGGTGCGGCGGTGCCGCGAAGGCCAGCGACGGCGCCAGGCGAGGTGCGCGATGTTTCACGTGGAACGTCGAGGGTCCTTGACCCGGCACGGTTCGCCCAAGCACCATGTGTCAGTGTCTGATCCCGAGTCGCTGTCCGCACGCACGGAAGACATCTTCGAGCGGTTGCGGCGGGGAGATGGAGACCAGCACCCGGAAGGCCCGGACGGGCCGCTCCACGCGGGCGAAGACCGACCGGGTGAGGAGCATGATGACCGGCACCCGACCGTGGACGACGATGACCCGGGTCCGGAGCGAACGCCGGTGGATTCCCGCCCCGACCCGTCAATCCCCGCCCCGGACGCGGACGGGCTCGCTCCCAGCTCGCCACCGGTGCCGCGACGGGTCCAGATGCCGGTCGAGGCCCGCATCGAGGGCGGTGGCCTTCCCGGACGCGACCTGCTGCCGCCGATCATGGAGCCGGCGATGCCGCCGAGCACAGCGCCAGCCGAGCGCCGCGACGCCGCCGGACACGCATTGCCTCGGGTCATGGCGGTGGCCAACCAGAAGGGCGGCGTGGGCAAGACGACGACGACGGTGAACCTGGGGGCTGCGCTCGCAGAGGCTGGGTACCGCACACTGGTCGTCGATCTCGACCCGCAGGGAAACGCCAGCACGGGACTCGGCATCAACATCCGTGACCTGCAGCTGTCGATGTACGACGTGATCATCCACGAAGCCCCGATCGACGACACGATCGAGGCGACGGCGATGAAGAACCTCTTCGTGGCGCCGTCCAGTCTCGACCTCGCCGGCGCCGAGATCGAGCTGGTGCCGGCGTTCTCCCGGGAGATGCGGCTGCGGAACGCCCTGCACTCGGTGGCCGACGACTACGACTACATGCTCATCGACTGCCCGCCGTCTCTCGGTCTGCTGACCGTGAACGGCTTGGCCGCGGCCCAAGAGGTGCTGGTGCCGATCCAGTGCGAGTACTACGCGCTCGAGGGCCTTGGTCAGCTGCTGCGCAACGTCTCGTTGGTGCAGCGCAACCTCAACCAGTCGCTCGTCGTCTCCACCTTCGTGTGCGTGATGTACGACGCCAGGACGAAGCTCGCCGACCAGGTCGTCGCCGAGGTGCGTGACCACTTCGGCGACAAGGTCTGCCGCATCGTCATCCCCCGCACCGTCCGGCTCTCGGAGGCGCCGTCCTACGGCCAGCCGATCCTGGCATTCGACCCACGCTCGAGAGGGGCGATCGCCTACCGGGAGCTGGCTCGAGAGGTCAGCGGAGGACCGGTGGAGGGTGTCCGACCATGAACCTCGATCTCTGGCAGCAGGGGGAGCGATGAACCGCAAGTCAGGTCTCGGACGAGGGCTCGGCGCACTGATCCCGGCCGAGTACAGCGAGGAGGGCCCCGGTGAAGGCCTGCGGGGCGCCTTCGAGGTGCCGATCGCCGCGGTACGACCCAACCCACGCCAGCCCCGAGCCCACTTCGACGAGGAGTCCCTGGCCGGGCTGACAGCCTCGATCGCCGAGATCGGCGTGCTCCAGCCCGTCCTGGTACGTGAGGTGGGCGAAGGGGACTACGAGCTCATCGCCGGCGAGCGGCGATGGCGTGCGTCCAAGCGGGCCGGCCTCCAGACCATCCCGGTGGTGGTCCGCGAAGCCGACACGGATGCGGCGCTGCTCGAGCAGGCCCTGGTCGAGAACCTCCACCGCGCCGACCTCAACGCCATGGAGGAGGCCGCCGCGTACCAGCAGCTGGTCGAGGACTTCGGGCTCACGCAGGATGCGGTGGCCAAGCGGGTGGGCAAGAGCCGCGCCGCGGTGAGCAATACGCTCCGTCTGTTCCAGCTGCCACCGGCCATCCAGGGCCTCGTCGCCGAAGGTCAGCTGACCGCTGGCCACGCACGTGCGCTGCTCGGTACGCCGGATCGGGCATACCAGACGGCCCTGGCACAGCGGATCGTCCGAGACGGTCTGTCGGTGCGAGACACCGAGGAAGCGGTCAGGCTGCGCTCGGGCGCCTCCCCGGCTCCAGGCCCCACCGACGAGCCCGATTTGCCGGAGAAGCCAGCACAACGGGAGCGCGCGGCGGCAGACCCGGCGTTCCTCGAGCTCGAGTCACTGCTCGGTGACCACCTCGACACCCGCGTCAACATCGCGGGGGGTGGCTCCGGGCGAGGCCGGCTCACGATCGACTTCGCCGACCTGGCCGACCTCGAGCGCATCTACCGGCGGATGGTCGGCGCCTGAGCCTCGACATCAGGTTCGGCCCAACGGTCGAGTCCATCTGGACAGTGTCCCCAGGTGTGGATCGCCTGTGGATAACTGTGACGTGGTGCTCCCCGCCGCGGCGGGGAGCGAGCCGCCTACAGGAACTCGGCGAGGTCCTCGAGCAGGGCGCCCTTGCCCTTGGCGCCGATCATCTTCTTGGCCGGCTGACCATCCTTGAAGACGATGAGCGTCGGGATCGACATGACGTCGAAGCGGCGGGCGGTGTCCTGGTTCTCGTCGACGTTGAGCTTGACGACCTTGACCTTGCCGGCCTGCTCGGCGGCGATCTCGTCGAGCACCGGGGCGATCATCTTGCACGGGCCGCACCACTCGGCCCAGAAGTCGACGATGACCGCCTCGTCGGCGGAGCCGATGACCTCGTCGAACGTGGCGTCGGTGACGGTGGTTGCAGCCATGTCAGCACTTCCTTCGTGGGTGGGGGTTGCAGTGAGTGGAACCACCGACGGGACGCTGGCATTCCAACCGCCCCGCCACGGCTACCAGTCGGTCTCGGTGCGCACCTGGTCGATGTCGTGGTGCGCCTCGAGCCACCGCTCGGCGTCGATGGCGGCCATGCAGCCCGACCCGGCGGCGGTGATGGCCTGCCGGTAGGTGTGGTCCTGGACGTCGCCGCAGGCGAAGACGCCGTCGACGTCGGTGGCCGACTGCATCGCCGTGCCGGAGGCGCCGGTGACGAGGTAGCCGTTGTCCTCCATGGCGAGCTGGCCCTTGAACAGGTCGGTGTTGGGGCGGTGGCCGATGGCGATGAACACGCCGCCGGCGAGGAGCTCGGAGTCCTCGCCGGTCTTGACGTTGCGCACCCGCAGACCACGAAGCTTGGCGCCGAGGGGGCCCTCGTCGAACAGGTACTCCTCGACCGTGGTGTCCCACAGGAACTCGATCTTGGGGTTGCTGTGGGCCCGGTCCTGCATGATCTTCGAGGCGCGGAGCTCGTCACGACGGTGCACGATCGTGACCTTGGAGGCGAACTTGGTGAGGAAGGTGGCCTCCTCGACGGCGGAGTCGCCACCGCCCACGACCACGATCTCCTGGTCGCGGAAGAAGAAGCCGTCGCAGGTGGCACAGGTCGACAACCCGTGACCGATGAGCTCGTTCTCGCGGGGCAGCTCGAGCATCAGCGACTGGGCGCCGGTCGACACGATGATCGTCTTGGCCTGGTAGGTCGGCTCGGCGGCGTCGGGATCGCCGACCCACACGCTGAACGGCCGGGCGGAGAAGTCGACCTTGGTGACCTTCTCGGTGCGGATGTCGGCGCCGAAGCGCAGCGCCTGGTCCCGCATGTTCGACATCAGCTCGGGGCCCATGACGCCTTCGGGGAAGCCGGGGAAGTTCTCGACCTCGGTGGTGAGCATGAGCTGGCCACCCGGCTGGTCGCTGGTGGACGACGGCTCCCCCTCGATGACGAGCGGGTCGAGGCTGGCCCGGGCCGTGTAGACGGCGGCGGTGAGCCCGGCCGGGCCCGAGCCGATGATGATGACGTCACGAACGTCGGTCACTTGTCGTCGCCCTTCATCTTGCGGCTGGTGAGCAGGCCACCGAGCACGAGCATCGCCCCGAGGATCGAGTGCGCGGCCCAGGTGTGCTCGTCGCCGAACACCGCGCTGGGCAGGTAGGCGTCCAGCAGCCGGAACGTCCCGATCAGGAAGAGGACGAACGCCACGGTGCCGAGCAGGACGGCGAAGGCCCCGAACACCACGTAGCCCGAGATCTTGATGGCCGGTCCGGTGGTGCGGTCGCGGACCTTGCCGACCTGCTCGACGATCGCATCGGCCGCCTGGGCCGGCCAGTCGGGGGTGTCGGCGGCGGCCGGTGTGGGCGCAGACGACGCCGGTGAGGTCGAGGCCATGCCAGCACCCTACCGAGCGCCGATCCGGGACCTACCGTGTCACCCGTGGTGACCATCCGCGTCCTCGTGGCCATGTCGATCGGCGCCGTCGTCGCCGCGCTCGGAGCGCTGTTCCTCGGCGAGTACGAGTTCGACGAGACCCTCCCGATCGGGGCCGGCGTCCTGCTCGGACTCGTCGTCGCCGAGATCGTCGTGTCCGTCGGCCGCCACCGCTCGTGGACGATGGCCGGGATCCTGGCCCTGCTGGTCGGGGTGTCGGTGCTGCTCGCCGGCCACCTCGACGCCGGCGACGTCGAGCCCGTCCAGGCCGGCGCCTACGTGAGCGCGGGCCTGGGAGCGCTCGCCGCCGCG
>CAZCJT010000166.1:0-6036 GCA_964498565.1 uncultured Acidimicrobiaceae bacterium | reverse complement strand
AGTCGGCCCAGTCGGAGCGGTAGGCGCGCAACGTCGCCGGCGCCCGGGACCGGGCGATGGCCTGGGCGATCTTGGCTTCCAGCTCGGCCAGACGGGCCGGGGACGCGCCGTCACGGGCGGCACGGACACGTTCGGGCACCAGGTCGGCCAGCACCACCTCATCCTCCCCGGACCCACCGACAGCTTCGCTCGGGTCGCCGCCCGGCGGGACGCCGACCGGCTCGTCGTCCGCCGGTCGGTCGTCGTCGTTGACCGGTTCGCCGGGTCGTGATGCCACTCCCGAACCCTACATTCCTGGGTCACGAGAAGGCGGGATTATCGTGAGCCAGAGCGGGTTCCGATCAGAACAGGGTGGAGCTGCGCAGTGGCGGGTTGCAGATCTCCCCGGCGCAGATCCCGCAGCGGTCCGGGAGCCACTGCCGGTTCTCGAGGCACTTCGCGAGCGCCTGGCTTGCCTGGTAGGCCGGTCGGAAGTGGCGGCCGATCACGACGGGCCCGACGACTGTTGCGCCGCAGCGGACGAGCAGGTCCGCGGCCGGCAGGATCGAGGAGCCCGTCGTGAACGTGTCGTCGAGGAGCAGGACCCGTTCGCCGGCGACGGCCGGATCGGCGGACAGGGTGCCGGATGGGTCGCAGGTGAGCACGTTGGTGAAGCCGTCGAATCGTTGGAGGCGGCTGACGATGGCCCACGGGGCGTCGCGGCGTGCCGATGGCACGGTGGCAACGAGGTCGACGTTGCCACCGAGGCAGCGGTCGAGGTGGTTGCTCAGGAACGTCTCGACGAGCGCGGCGAGGCGGAGCGTGAACTTTGCTCGGATGGCCTCGTTCGGTCCGTCCTTGTAGTTGCGGAGGTGGTGGTGGAGAAGCTCTCCGTGGACTGACATCGAAATCGGCAATACGCGGTGGGGCGATCCCGCGCAGCGGTAGCAGTCGTCGAAGCCGTCCTTGGTCCCGGTTCGGCAGACCGGGCAGAGGCCGGGCTGGTGGGCAGGGACCGGGACGAGGCCTGGGCGGAGCGGCGCAAGCAGCTCGGCTGCGGTGGTCACAGCAGGACGAGGTCGCCGACGCCCAGCTCGGCGTCGATGCCGGCGATGATCTCCTCGACGTTCGCTGCGACGGTGACGGTCGGCTCTGTCGTAGCCATGGCCCGGGCCCACGGCTGGGCGGTGACGAGCTCGTCGACGAGGAACACTCGCTTGCCGTGAGCGATAGCGGCTTCGGCCTGCAGCTTGGCCCCGGAGGTTTCGCCCGCCTCGACGACGATGGTGCCCACGGCGAGCCCGGAGGTGGTGACGTTGCGGACTGGGAACGACCATGGGCCGGTCGCCGTGGTCGGAAGGAACTGCGACACGCAGGCGCCGTGTCGGGTGATGGTTCGGGCCAGCCCTCGATTCGCGGCGGGGTAAACGCGATCGATGGGGGTGCCATAGACGGCGATCGTGCGTCCGGAGGCGTTGACCGCGGCCGCGTGCGCTGCGGTGTCGATGCCCTTGGCGAGACCGGACACGACCGTGACGCCACGGGCGGCCAGCTCCCCGGAGAGGTCCCCGGCCATCTGGATTCCACGCCGGGTGGCGGTCCTCGTGCCGACGACGGCGACGGCCCGGCGATCGTCCTCCAGGATGGCCCCTCGGACGAACAGCACCGGCGGGCGGTCGTGGATCATCGAGAGGTTCGTCGGGTAGTCCGGCGACCAACAGGGCACGACAGTGACGTCGTCGCGTTCGATCGCCTCGACCAGGTTGGCCCAGAAGCGCCGGCGCCCCTCCGCCTGGTCGACTGATTCACGAATCCAAGCCTCGTCGAACTGGTCGATCCGGCCTCGGGCGAGGTCTTCGAGGGCGACGGCGAGGCGACGCGCCGAGGCGCCGTTCATCGACTTGCAGCGCTGTTCGCAGACTGCGAGCAGAAGACCGTCGTCGTCGAGTATGTCCTCGAGAGGAGTCATGGGCGGCGTGGACGGGTCGGTTGCCTCATGGAACAAGGGTACGCGACGGTCGTGACGCTCGCGACCAGGGCTGGGCCACAGCGCGGCGTTGAACCGCTTCGATGCCCGGCGGTCGTCGACGTTCTTCCGTTCGTCCAGCTCGGTGTTGTCCGTGTGACGATGCGAGACTGTTGCGCGTGGACGCAACGTCGCTCGGTGGCTACCTACGAGACCTTCGGCATGCGGCGTCACCGGCGTAGTCCTGGACGTGGAAGCCGCGCTCGGCGGCCTCGACGAGGGTGATGCCGTGGGCGTCCTGGACGATGAGCTCCCAGAGGGCATCGATCGCTCGGCCCGGGCCGGTGCGGCCATCGCGGGCGAGGCGGGTCAGTTCTGTCATCTCGTCGTCGGTGAGGCGGCGCATCCGGTAGCGGTCCTCGGCCGGGCCCGGCTGGATTCGCTTCATGGTTCCTCGTCCCGGTAGCGGTCGGTGATCTGGCGGCGTAGTGCCTCGGTCTCGTCGGGTGTCGGGCCCACGGGCCCGACCTTGTCCGGGCGGAACACGGTCTGGGTTCGCCTGTGCCGGTCGAAGGCCTTGGCGACGTCGCCGGAGACAGTCGCGTGCGGATCGGAGAGACCCAACAGACGTTTCGTCTCTGCGGCCAGCAGCCGAGCATCGGCGGCCAGGGTGTCGATGAGATCGCTGAGCACGACGACGATGTCGCGGGCGGTCTCCGGCACCGGCCCGATCTGGCCGTGCGCGGCGGCGACGTCCCAGGCCTCGAGGACGGCGTCGTCGAGGTCCTCCCACAGCTCAGCAGCCGATGCGAGCATCCCGGCGAGCCGGGAGGGCCGGTCCGGGTCGATCCGATACTCGCCGTCGATCTCGGGGGTGCCGTAGCCGCCGTCGACGCTCCGCACCCACATGCCGTCAGCGGCAACGAGAGCGACGCCTCGGGGCTCGGGATCGGGATCGAGCCGGGACGGCTCGGGTGTCACCTGCTCCCAGTGCCACGGCGCCGGCGGAAGGTCGGGCACGGCCGGGGTCGGTTCGTCACCGGGCGGGAGCTTCCGGCGCACCTCTGCCAGGTGACGCTCATCGAGCGCCAGCCACCCGTCGAGCGCCTCCACGACGATGTCTCGCTCCTCCTCCCCGAGTTCCGCGTGACCGCCTGCGGCGACCGCATCACGAAGGCGGCGGGCTCGTTCGATCCGTCCCTCCCAGGTGTCGTCGTTGCCTGCCACGAGTCCCTCCCATGCGGTGCTGTCCGCCGCTGGTGCCCAGTGTGTCGAGGCACTACGACAGGATCGGACTGGATACCATCCGCGGCTGGCGCGCAGTGGCAGATGGCTGCCGTTGTCACAGCAGCGCCGTACGGTCCGGCTGCATGCGCTCCACACGTCGCCTTCTCTCCGTCCTCGCCGTCGCTGCCGTCCTGGTCGCTGGCTGCGGAGACGACGACACCGCCGACGACACCCCGTCTCCCGGTGATGGCGCGCTGCAGCCCGCCGACGAGGTGAACGACCAGGAAGACGCCGACAGTGCGGTCACCGGCGCGATCGGCGACCCAGCCCGGCTCGTCAACGACTTCGGCCAGGACGTCACCGTCACCCTCCGCTCCGTGGAACTGGTCGACGACGCCGAGCAGGGCCAGCTGCTCGTGGTTGACGTCCGGGCCGAGAACACGACCGACGACTCCCAGAACGCCCCCGAGCTCGAGCTGTGGTGCGGAGACGAGCAGATGGCCTTCTACGGCGGCAGCTACGACTGGCAGGAGATGCCGGCCGGCACGTTCCTGGAAGGCACCCGCGAGTTCGAGTACCGCGACGGCTGCGACGCCGAAGTCCGCGCGACGACGCTCGTCGGCAACGGCGAGTCCATCCGCTGGCAGGTCGATCCGTGACCACCGCGCTGACCGTCGACAGGTAGGCCGCGATGGCCTTCGATCCCATGCCTGACCACCTCGCTGGTCTGCTCCATCCGGGGATGACCCACAACCGGTGGGACCGGCCCGTGAAGAACGGCCACTGGTACTGGGCCCGGTCCGGGGATCTGCTCAACGTCGGGTGGGGAGACGTGTCCTTCGCCGACCTCGACGCTGTGAGCGACGCCCTCCGCACCGGCGAGGTGTTCGTGGTGCTGCCAGAGCGAGCCGTGTACCCGACGGAGCCGCCTGACCCGGTCACGGCCCTGTTCCTCGCCGAGCACGCGGCGTACGCGGTCACGCCTGGCCGGATGCTCTACGTCGATCACCATCGCCAGGCGAACCGGCAGGGGGCCGTCTGGGTCCGTCCCGGCTACCGGCTGGCGAGAACCGGGCGAACCATCCTCCGCCGTGCCCGCCGAGTCCTCACCGTCCGACCGGCCCAGCTGCAGTCGTGGGTGTCCGAAGCCGATCGGCAGCTAGACGAAGAGCGGTAGGTGCACCACCGCTTCGACCGGCAGAGGCTGTCGAGCACGTCACCGAGAGGGTCACAGAGCTGTCGTAGAGTGCTGCGGGGAGATCGGCGGCGGCTCTCCTTGTTGGTTGCCGTATCGGGCACCCCGCGGACGGTCGTCCGGAGCCCAGTCGACCGGCCGGGGAAGTGACGGAAGGATCAGTGTGGCGGGGAACCTGACACAGCACGAGCTCGAGACCCGCCTGTGGGACGCAGCGAACAGCCTCCGTGGCCCGGTCGACCCTTCGGACTTCAAGGCGTACGTGTTCCCGCTGCTGTTCTTCAAGTGGATCAGCGACACCTGGGACCTCGAGCACGCCGAGGCGATCGCCGACTTCGGCGAGGACGTCAGCGCCGAGGAAGAGGCGGACTACCACCGCTTCGTCGTACCCGAGGGTTGCCGCTGGGACGACGTCGCCAAGGCCACCACCAAGGTCGGACGCAAGCTCCGCCTCGCCCTGGACCGGATCCAGCAGGCGAACCCCCAGACGTTGGCCGGAATCTTCGGCAACGTCGACTGGGCCGACACTGACCGGCTGCCGGAAGCGAACCTGGTCAACCTGCTCGACGCGTTCTCGCCGCTGACCCTCAACCGGGAGCACATCCCTCACGACATGCTCGGCGGTGCCTACGAGTACCTGCTCCACCAGTTCGCTGACGCCTCGGGCCGCAAGGCCGGTGAGTTCTTCACGCCCCGCGCCGTGGTGCACCTCCTCGTGAAGATCCTCGACCCCCAGGCGGGCGAGTCCGTCTACGACCCCAGCTGCGGCTCGGCGGGCATGCTCGTCGAGACGATCAACGCCGTCGCCGAGGCCGGCGGTGACACCCGCACCCTGCGCCTGTACGGCCAGGAAGTGAACCTGACGACCGCTGCGATCGCCCGGATGAACCTGTACTTCCACGACCTGGAGGACTTCCGGATCGTCCGCGGCGACACGCTCCGGGAGCCGAAGCACCTGACCCCGACGGGTGATCTGCAGCGCCATCGGGTCGTGATCGCGAACCCCCCGTTCAGCCTCCGCGGCTGGGGCGCGGACGTCTGGGCGGCCGACCCGTACGGGCGTGCGTTCTGTAAGGTGCCGCCGGCGAACAACGCCGACTTCGCCTGGATCCAGCACATGGTCGCCTCCATGGACCCCGACGGCGGCCGCGTCGGCGTGGTCATGCCCCACGGCGTCCTGTTCCGGGGTGGCGCTGAGGCCGAGATCCGCGAGTGCCTCATCAACAACGACCAACTCGAGGCGGTCATCGACCTCCCCTCGAACCTCTTCTACTCCACCAACATCCCGGCCTGTCTCCTCATCTTCCGGGCCACGAAGGCCGAGGAGCGCGTCGGCTCGGTGCTCTTCGTGGATGGCTCCAGTCGGTTCCGGAAGGGTCGCAACCAGAACGAGATGGGCGCTTCGGACATTGCCGCCATCGCATCCGCCTACCACACCGGCACCGACCCGGACGGCGAAGGTGGGGTGAGCGTTCGGCTGGTCTCTCACGCCGACATCAAAGAGCGCAGCTGGGATCTGACCGTTGGCCGCTACCTGCGTAGCGATGCCGAGAAGGCCGGGTCGATCGCCGACGCGCTCACTGCGTTCCGGGAGGCTCAGTCCCGACTGGCCTCAGCCTGGATCCACCGACTCGATTGGGGCGTAGAGGTCGGCCATCCGCGGAAAGTG
>CAZCJT010000165.1:0-6081 GCA_964498565.1 uncultured Acidimicrobiaceae bacterium | reverse complement strand
GCCACCAGGCGGCCCCGGCCGGAGCGCTTCGCCTCGAGCATCGCCCGGTCGGCGGTCTCCACTGCGTCGTCCCGGCGCACCACGGGCGCGAGGCCGACGCTGACGGTGACGCGGTCGAGGTGCTCGACACCCTCGAGCGGGGCGGCGACGGAGTCGACGATGCGCTGGCCCACCTCCTCGGCCCCGGCCTCGCCGACGCCGTTCAGCAGCACCACGAACTCGTCACCGCCGAAGCGCGCCACCACGTCGCTCGGACGGCAGGCCGTGACGATGCGGTCGGCGACCTCGACGAGCACGCGGTCGCCGACGTCGTGCCCGTGCCGGTCGTTGACCGCCTTGAAGCGGTCGACGTCGATGTAGAGCAGCGTCGCCTGGTCGGCGCAGCCGGCGAGCGCGTCGGCGAAGGCATCGCGGTTGGCCAGGCCGGTGAGCGGATCCCGGGTCGCGGCGGCGACGAGGCGGTCGCGGTCGTGCCAGCGGGCGATGAGCAGGGCGGTGGCGTCGACCAGGCGCCGGACGCGAGACAGCACGTTGGCGTTGATCTCCTCCACGTCGTAGTCGTCGGGCACGCGCCCGAAGAGCAGGTAGGCGGCGACCAGCGATCCGCCGGCGTGGACGGGCGCGATGGCGATCCGTCGCCACGTTCGCTCCGCGGCGATGGCCCGGGGCAGCTCGGGCAGGTCATCCAGCGCACGCGTCGCCAACGTCCCCGGCTCCACGCCGCCCCACGGCCGCCAGCCGTGGTGGGTGATCTCCTCCGCCAGCGCGGCCGCCATGGGCTCCTCGCTCGTGCGGGCGGTGGTCACCGTCGGCCCGGCGGCCCCGGTGAGGTCCACCAGGAACCAGCGGGAGCTGTAGTGCACGTTGTCGACCGCCAGCTCCTCGGTGAGCAGCTGCTTGACCCGCTGGCGCGGCTCGCCCGCCATCTCCGCCTCGAGCGAGCGCGACACCGAGGACTGCAGCGCCAGGGGGACCACGGCGACGATCCACCGGGTCTCGTCACCGGCGTCGGGGTCCTCGGAGGGGATGACGTCGACGGGGTGCTCCAGCCCGTCGGTGCCGATGACGGCGAGCCGGAAGGGGAGCGGCAGCGACCGGGAGTCGGCGGAGCGGCCACCGCTCTCGATGAAGTAGGTCGCCAGCTCGTCGACCTGGTGGCTCGGGATGTGGTCGAACACGCTGGCGCCCAGCCACCCCGCGGGCTCGTGGCCGAGGAACCCGCCGTACCCGCCGCGCACGTCGACCACCGTGCCGGTGCCGTCGACCACCAGCACGAGGGGCCGGAGGGCTGCGAGGATCTTGTCGGCTTCCACGGTCTCCGGTCGGGTCGGCGCCAGCGGCCGGCGAGGGTACCGCCCCGCAGGCGAGGAGACCGGCGTGTCACCCGGGAGGCAGCAGCCCGACGGCGTCGTGCACCCGTGCGATCGTCGCCGACGCGACCGAACGGGCCTTGGCCGCGCCCGTGTGCAGGATCGACGTGATCGCATCGCGGTCCTGCACCAGCTCGGTGTAGCGGGCCTGGATGGGCCGGAGCAGGGCGATCAGCGCGTCGGCGGTGTCGGCCTTGAGCGGCCCGTACATCTCGTACTCGTCGGCCAGCTCCACCGGGTCGCGCCCGGTGGCGGCCCCCAGGATGGAGAGCAGGTTGGACACGCCGGGCTTCGACGCCGGGTCGAAGCGGACCTCGCCGTCGGCATCCGTGACTGCCCGCTTCACCTTCTTCTCGATCGCCTTCGGATCGTCCAGCACGAGGATGGTGCCCTGGGGCGACTCGAGCGACTTGGACATCTTGTTGGCCGGCTCCTGCAGGTCCATGATGCGAGCGCCGACGGGCGGGATGACGTGCTCGGGGACGACCAGCACGTCGGCGCCGACGCGGGAGTTGAAGCGCTGGGCCACGTCGCGGGCCAGCTCGATGTGCTGGCGCTGGTCGTCGCCCACCGGCACCACGTCGGTGTCGTAGAGGAGGATGTCGGCGGCCTGGAGCGCCGGGTACGTGAACAGCCCGGCCGAGATGAACTCGGCCCGCTCCGACTTGTCCTTGAACTGGGTCATCCGGGACAGCTCGCCGAAGCTGGCCGTGCACTCCATGAGCCAGGCCAGCCGGGTGTGCTCGGGCACGTGGCTCTGCAGGAACAGCGTGCACGCCTGGGGGTCGAGCCCGCAGGCGACGAGCAGGGCGGTGAGCGACACGGTCCGCTCGCGCAGGGCCGTCGGGTCCTGGGGGAGGGTCAGGGCGTGGAGGTCCACCACGCAGAACACGGCGTCCTGGGTGTACTGGTCCTGCACCCAGCGGCGCACGGCACCGAGGAAGTTCCCGAGGTGCAGGTCGCCGGTGGGTTGGATGCCGGAGAAGGAGCGGACCATGGGCGGGCATCGTAGGTGCGGCCCTGGCATCCACCACGAGGCCGATACGGCTGCGTACCGTGGTGCTGTGGCCGTCGATGTCGAGACTCCGGTGTTCCAGGGTCCCTTCGACCTGCTGCTGCACCTGATCCTCCAGGACCAGGTCGACCTGTACGCGGTCCGCCTCTCCGACATCGTCGACGCCTACCTCTCCCACCTCGAGCGGCTGGAGCAGATGGACCTCGACCTGGCCACCGAGTTCCTCCTCATCGCCGCCACCTTGATCGAGCTCAAGTCCAAGCGGCTCCTGCCCGACGACGGCGACGTCGACCTCGACGACGAGCTCGCCCTGTGGGAGGAGCGTGACCTGCTGCTCTCCCGCCTGGTCGAGTGCAAGACGTTCAAGGACGCGGCCGTGGCCATGGCCACCATCGCCAACGAGGCGGGCCGGTCCTACCCCCGCACCGCCGGGGTCGACCAGCAGTTCCTGGGCCTCCTGCCCGACCTGCTCGCCACCACCACGCCGGACCAGCTGCGGGACGCCTTCCTGCGGGCCGTCGAGCCCAAGCCGGTGCCCCGGGTCCACATCGATCACATCCACCAGATCCGCATCACGGTCACCGACGCCGTGGCCGAGCTCCTCGACGAGCTGCCCCGCATCGGCCGGGCCACCTTCGCCGAGCTCACCGCCGACCTGGTCGAGCGCCTCGAGGTCGTGGTCCGCTTCCTCGCCGTGCTCGAGCTCTACAAGCAGGGCTGGATCGACCTGCAGCAGGTCGACAGCCTCGGTGCCCTCACCGTCGTGTGGACGGGGCGCCCCGATGACGACGAGCTCGACCTCGAGGATCTCGCCTTCGTCGATGCCTACGATGGCTAGGCGTGACTGAGGCGCACCAGGGCGAAGGCGAAGGCGATCGGGAACGGGAGCTGCGGCGAGCCACCGAGGCCCTCCTGCTCGTCACCGAGGAACCGATCGCCGCCGAGCTGCTGGCCCAGCTCCTGGAGATCGGCGCCGAGCGCGTCGAGGCCCTCTGCGTGGAGCTGGCCGCCGAGTACGACGCCACCGACCGCGGCTTCCAGCTGGTGAAGGTCGCCGGGGGCTGGCGGTACCAGACCCACCCCGACCTTGCCCCCTACGTCGAGCGGTACGTGCTCGACGGCCAGTCCGGCCGGCTGTCGAACGCGGCGCTGGAGACCCTGGCCATCGTCGCCTACAAGCAGCCCATCTCCCGCGCCCAGATCGCCGCCATCCGCGGGGTCAACGTGGACGGCGTGATCCGCACGCTGGTGCAGCGCGGGTACGTGGACGAGATCGGGCGCGACCACGGCCCGGGCCAGGCCGTCCTCTACGGCACCACCGCCACGTTCCTCGAGAAGCTGGGCCTCAACGCCGTCGACGAGCTGCCCGCCCTCGGCGCGTTCGTGCCGGGCGCCGACGTCTACGAGGCCCTCGAGCACGGCCTGCGGCCCGACCCCCTCGACAGCGACATCGGCGCGCCGGTCGACGCGGACGAGCCCACCGGCGACGACCCGACCGGGTGAGCGAGCCAGAGCGGCTGCAGAAGATCCTCGCCCGCGCCGGCATCGCCAGCCGCCGCGTGGTGGAGGAGATGATCGAGGACGGCCGCGTCGTGGTCAACGGCGCCGTCGCCGAGCTCGGCCAGCGGGCCGACCCCGAAGTGGACGCCATCGAGGTCGACGGCGTGCTCGTCGGGGTCCGGCCCGACACGGTCTGGTACCTGCTCAACAAACCCGCCGGCGTGGTCAGCACGGCCTCGGACCCGCAGGGACGCCCGACGGTCGTGTCGCTGGTCCCCGAGGAGCCACGGGTGTTCCCCGTCGGGCGGCTCGACGCCGAGACCGAAGGCCTCCTGCTGCTCACCAACGACGGCGAGGTCACGCACCGCCTCACCCACCCGAGCTACGGCGTGGAGAAGGAGTACCTCGCCCACGTCGAGGGCACACCGTCACGGGGCGCGCTCCGCCGGCTCCGGGAGGGCGTGGAGCTCGACGACGGGATGACGGCGCCCGCCACCGCGGCCATGGTCAGCCCGGGCGTCGTGCGCCTCGTGATCCACGAGGGCCGAAACCGCCAGGTCCGGCGCATGTGCGATGCCATCGGCCACCCCGTCGTCCGGCTCGTCCGGACCCGGATCGGCCCGCTGGTCGACACCCAGCTGGGCCCGGGGCAGTGGCGGCCGCTGCGCCAGGACGAGGTCCGGGCCCTCGAACGGGCTGCGGTGCCGACCACACCCCCCACGTAGGATCGAGCACCGTGCCCGGCGCCCCCCAGCCACGTGCGAACGTCGTCGGCGTCGGCCTGATCGGCGGCTCGATCGGCCTCGCGCTGCGTGGTTCGGGCTGGCACGTGAGCGGGGTCGACCACGACTCGTCCCGCACGGATCGCGCCCTCGAGCTGGGCGTCATCGACGAGGTCGGGCTCGATGCCGATGCCGAGATGACCTTCGTCGCCACGCCCGTGCGCACGGTGGCCGAGGCGGCCCGCAAGGCCCTCGCCGGCACCGCCGGGATCGTCACCGACGTCGGGTCGGTGAAGGCTCCCATCGTGGCCGCCGTCGCCGACCCGCGCTTCGTGGGCGGGCACCCCATGGCCGGTTCCGAGCAGGAGGGCGTGGACGGCGCCACCGGCGACCTGTTCGAGGGCGCGGTGTGGGTCCTCACCCCCACGGCCGACACCGACGACGAGGCCTACGCCCGCATCCGGGGGGTCGTCGCCGGCTTCGGCGCCGAAGTCATCGACCTCCCGCCCCAGCGCCACGACGAGCTCGTCGCGGTGGTGTCCCACGTGCCGCACCTGACGGCGGCCTCGCTCATGCGCATCGCCGACGAGCGGGCCGACGAGCACGCCGCGCTCCTGCGGCTGGCGGCCGGCGGCTTCCGCGACATGACCCGCATCGCCTCCGGGCATCCCGGCATCTGGCCCGACATCTGCGAGGAGAACCGGAGCGCCATCGTGGCGGGCCTCGACCGGTTGATGGCTGCGCTCGCCGAGGCCCGCGACCAGGTGGCGTCGTCGGATCGCGACGGGCTCCTGGCCGACCTCAGCCGAGCCCGGGCGGCGCGGGTGAACCTGCCGTCGCGCTACACGCGGCCCTCCGAGCTGGCCGAGGTGCGGGTCCCGGTGCCCGACCGCCCCGGCGTGCTGGCCGACGTCACCATGCTGGCCACCGAGCTCGACGTGAACATCGTCGACCTCGAGATCGCCCACTCCTCCGAGGGCCAGCAGGGCGTGCTGATCCTGCTCATCGAGGGCGCCCTCGTCGAGCGCCTGCGGGGCGGGCTCCTGGCCCGCGGGTACCGACCCTCGATCCAGCACCTGGACTGACGTGCTCGACCCGCTCCCCATCGACCCGGCCACCCGGCCCGTCGACGGCACCGTCACGCTCCCCGGCTCGAAGAGCATCACCAACCGGGCGCTCGTGTGCGCCGCCCTGGCCGAAGGGACCTCGACGCTGTCGGGCGTGCTCCACGCCGACGACACGGTGGCCATGGTCGAGGCGCTGCGCGTGCTCGGCGTCGAGGTCGTCGGCACGGGTCATGGCGAGCTGGCCGTCACCGGCACGGACAGCCGTCGGGCCGGTCACGTGGATGCCCGCCAGAGCGGCACCACGGCGCGGTTCCTGCTCCCGCTGCTCGCCCTGGGTGCGGGCGCCAGCACGCTCGACGGCGACGTGCAGCTGCGCGAGCGCCCGATGGGACCCACGTTCGACGCCC
>CAZCJT010000164.1:0-6115 GCA_964498565.1 uncultured Acidimicrobiaceae bacterium | reverse complement strand
TGAGCGCAGCCGCTGCGTTCTGCCCGCGCGTCACGTTCGACTCCGCCAGCGCCACCCCGGCAGCGTCCAGGGCGCGCTGCGCGTAGCGGCCGCACGGCACGTCGGAGCCGCAGAGCGAGACGACACCGACCCCGGCGAGATCGGCGAGCGACGCGATCCGCCGCGGGTTGCCCGGGGCGGTGACGATCGCCAGCACGTTCCGGGCGAACGGCACCGGATCACGGACGAGGCCCGCGTCCTCGAGTCGAGCCATGTCCTCCGGTGCCGCGGAGGCGTACACGTCGGCCGGCGCGCCCTCGATGATCTGCGTGGCGAGCGACGACGACGAATCGAAGTTGAACGTGACGTCGAGCCCCTCGCCCTCGGCCACGGTGCCGAGCTCGGCGAACGCGCCACGCAGCGACGAGGCCGCCGACACCGTGACGTTCGCGCCTGTGCCCTCCGAGGCCGCACCCCGACAGCCGCCGGCGAGCGCGGCGGCTGCCAGCAACACCAGCGCGAGACGACCGCGGGACGTCGACGCCCGCTGCGGCTCCGGGCGTCGAGACGTCACGGCGGCAGCGGACCACCGGGTGCTCGCGGGTGTCAAGGCACGGGACACATGTTGTGGCGTTCTGCCGTGCTGCGTGTCAGGTGCCACGGGCAGAGAGGCGCGATGAGCACCGCAACCACGACGACAGGAACAACCACCTCCAGCACCGCGGACGCGGCGAAGGGAGCCGCCTCAGACGTCGCCGGGGAGGCGACGTCGGCTGCGGCCGACGTGAAGGAGACGGTCAAGAGCGAGGTCAGCTCCGTGGTGAGCGAGGCCAGCCAGCGGGCCGGATCGCTCCTGCGCACGAGCCAGGACGAGCTGCGCAGCCAGGCCGAGGGCAAGGCCAAGGACCTGTCCTCCGCGCTCGACGGCGTCGCCCGCCAGCTCGGCACCATGGCCGACGCCGCCGACGACCCCGACTCGACCGTCGCCCAGCTCTCCCGCACCGCCGCCGAGCAGCTCCGCAAGCAGAGCCAGCGGCTCGAGCAGGGCGGCCTCGATGGGCTCGTCGACGACGCTCGCCGCCTCGCCCGCAACCGTCCGGGCGCCTTCATGCTCGGGACGGTGGCCGCCGGGTTCGCGTTCGGGCGCCTGGCCAAGCACGCCAACCTCAAGCAGGCCGCCGACACGGCCAAGCAGGAGCTCACCGGCGGCAGTGACGCCTCGTCGGGGTCGGGCACCGGTGGTGCGCACCTCGCGTCACCGCCCCCCTCGAGCACCGGGAGCCTGCCCGCCGCACCGTCGATCGGCACCGTGCCCGCCGCACCGGATCCCACCGGCGCCAGCATGCCCGGCGGGATGGGCGGCCGGTCGTGAGCGACTCCATGCACGTCCGCACGGGCAGCACCATCGATCCCGTGTCGGACACCGAACCCAAGGAGCCGGGCACCTCGCTGGCCGAGCTGATGGGACGGCTGGGCGACGACGTCTCGTCGCTCGTCACCACCCAGCTCGAGATCGCCAAGGCCGAGCTGAAGCAGGAGGCCACCCAGGGCGCCAAGTCCGCCGGCCTCCTCGGTGGGGGTGCCGTCGCCGGCTACATCGCCGTGCTGCTCCTGTCCTTCGCCCTGGCCTGGGGCATCAACGACGCCGTCGAGAACACCTGGGCGGGCTTCCTGGTCGTCGGCGTCCTCTGGGGGATCGTCGCCGCCGCCCTGGCCGCGACCGGCAAGAAGAAGATGGACGAGGTCCGAGGCCCCCAGGCCACGACCGCCGAGCTCAAGGCCGACAGGGCGTTGGCCCAGGACCTCCGGTCCTGAATCCCCGAACCGAACGAACGCAGGAGAACGCAATGACCGATCAGCACATCGAGCAGCTCCGAGCCGAAGCTGCCGCACACCGCCAGTCCATCGCCACCGACCTCGAGCTCGTGGGCGATCGCGTGTCGCCGAGCCGCATCGCCGAGCGACGCAAGGCCCGACTCCGCGAGCGGGTCTACGGCATGCGCGACACCGTCTTCGGCAGCGCCGACCGCTCCCGCTCCACCGGCGGGCTCGGGAACGGCCAGGCCTACGGCGGGATGCCGGCCGGGGGGCAGTCGTACGCATCGCACCAGCCCTCCCCGTCGTCCCCGAGTGCCGACGGCGGGCAGTCGCTGGGCGATCGCGCCAGCGGTGCCGTCGAGGCCGTCCGGGACCACACGCCGGACTCCCTCGGCCAGGTCACCGAGGGCAACCCGCTCGCCGCCGGCATCGTCGGCTTCGGCATCGGCATGCTCGCGGCCTCCCTTCTGCCCTCGTCGCCGGACGAGCGCCGGGCGGCCGCCCGCATCCAGGGCACCCTCGAGGACACCGCCGCCGAGCTCGGGCGCACCGGCCGCGAGGCGGTCGAGAACATGAAGCCCGAGGCCCAGCAGGCCGTGGCCGACATCAAGGAGTCGGCGCAGGGGTCGGTCGAGTCGGTGACGTCCGACGCCCAGTCCAAGGTCGAGTCGGTGAAGGACACGGCCCAGACCAGGACCGAAGAGGTCCGCTCCCAGGTGTGAGGCCACCGCACCGCCGCTCGGCGTGATCCGGCCCCGACCAAGGCCGCGGATCGCGCCGAGCTGGCGCTCGCCGGCGCGATGATCGTCCCCATGACGACGTTCTTCGACGGGCACAGCGGCATCGGCGTGCACCAGCGCCGCAAGGTCTTCGAGATGCGGAACCAGTACACCCTCACGGACGTCGAGGGGAACCTCGTGGGCCGGGTGGAGCAGGCGACGCAGTCTGCGTTCGTGTGGCTGAGCCGGCTAGCCACCAGCCTCGACACGATGCTGCCCACCACCCTCGAGGTCGTCGACGTGAGGGATCAGCCCGTGCTGCGCCTCGCCAAACCGTGGTTCAGCTGGAAGGTCGCGGTGCACGAGCCCGGGGGTCGTGAGATCGGGACGATCGGTCGCAAGGTGAAGGTCGGCAAGCCCGTCTACACGCTGACCGCACCGGCGACCGGCGAGGTGGGCGAGATCCGCGCCGAGGACTGGCGCTCCCGCAAGTTCGAGGTCGTCGACTCCGTCGGGTCGCCCCTCGGGCGGGTCACGAAGACCTGGCGTGGCCTGTTCACCGAGGCCGTCACCGATGCCGATTCCTACGCCGTGACGTTCGAGCCGCAGGCGACGGCGGACCAGCGGGCACTCACGTTCGCGGGCGCTCTCACGGTCGATCTCATCCAGAAGCAGAAGGATGCCGGCGGGGGCCTGGGTGGCCTCCTGCAGTCCTGATCGGCGCCGTCAGGTGACCGACGAGCGGCGCCACCACGCCCGCGCGCGCGGTGCCGCCGCGTCGACCTCGTCTCGGAGGTCGAGGACCGCGCCGACGTCAGCCGGGGCCGGCGCCAGCAGATCCAGGCGCCGGGCGCCGAGCTCGCGCACCTCGCCGATCCGGCCGTCGGGCCGGAACCGGTACTGCCACCGGTAGCCGCACCCCGGGCATCGCTGGTTCTGCACGAAGGTCGCCGGCTCCACGCTGTCGATCACCCCGTCGACGTCACACTCGGGGCACGGCCCCGCCGACCCGGCCTCGACGCGCGCGTAGCGGTCGTGCAGCGGATGGTCGACGACGTCGCCGTCGTCGAAGCGCAGCAGTGTGGTCACTCATCCCCTCCGGCTCGCACCGAGACCTCTGCGTCGGGAAGGTAGGGCGGTTCGACGGGCGGACCACGGTCTCGATCCCATTGGTGGCCTCCGGGAGGTGCCTGGCGGGGTCCGGTTCTGCGGGTCCGTCCCGTCCGTGCAGATCCTCCCCGTGTGGTCCGCCCGGAACGTGCAGGCCGTGATCCGCAGCGCGCGGCCCAGGTGCCGCACAGCCCGCTGGAGCCGCCCGCTCGGCACCAGCGCACGCTCGCCGAGCTGCCCGACATCGTCGGGTCGCCCGCCCGCGGTGACGGAGCCGTGGCTCGACGAGCACGCGACGTACTCGACCACGAAATGTGCAGGAAGTGGGCATGGAAGTGGTCGAGACGGGCAAGGGAGGCCGTACCAGTGCGGCCCAAGACCCCGGTGCGCCACGTATCCACCCGCGATTGCCATGCGGAGGTTCCGTGCCCACGGTCCTGGGTGTCAACGCCGTCTTCCACGATCCTGCAGCCGCGCTCGTCGTCGACGGCACCATCGTCGCCGCCGCCGAGGAGGAGCGGTTCAGCCGGCGCAAGCACGGCAAGGAACCGGTCCCGTTCTCCACGTGGGAGCTGCCGGCGCAGTCCATCCGCTGGTGCCTCGAGCATGCCGGGATCGGCGCCGCCGAGCTCGACGCCGTCGCGTACTCCTACGACCCCTCCCTCGGCCATCCCCCCTCCGACGACCTGACCGAGCAGGAGTGGGAGGGCCTGCGCACCCTCTACGCCCGTCGGGCGCCGCTGTTCCTCAAGACCGCCCTGCCCGACCTAGATCCGGAGATCGTGCGGTTCGTGCCGCACCACGTGAGCCATGCGGCGTCGGCGTGGGCACCGGCACCGTTCGAGTCGAGCGCCGTGCTGGTCCTCGACGGACGGGGCGAGCGTGGCTCGGGCCTGGGCGGGCACGCCACACCCGACGGGTTCCGGGTGCTGTGGCACCAGGACCTGCCGCACAGCCTGGGTCTCCGCTACGAGGAGCTCACCGCCCACCTCGGCTTCCGCCGCAGCAGCGACGAGTACAAGGTCATGGCCATGGCCTCCTACGGCCAGCCCCGGCACCTCGATGCGTTCCGGGAGCTGTTCCGGGTCACCGAGGAGGGCTTCGTCACCGAGCCCGTCGACTGGCACGCGTTCGCGCCCCCGGGCCGGGGCGAGGCCGATGGCCCCGAGACGCTGGATCCCGCCCACGCCGACCTTGCGTCCTCGGTCCAGACCCGGCTCGAGGAGGTCATCATCGAGCTGGCCGAACGACTCCAGCAGCGCACCGGCGAGCAGGCGATCACCCTCGCCGGCGGCGTCGCCCTCAACTGCGTCGCCAACAGCCGGCTCTTCGAGGAGGGTCCCTTCGACCACGTGTGGGTCCAGCCGGCGTCCGGTGACTCCGGCACCGCGCTGGGCGCGGCATGCCACGTCGCCACCCTCCTGGGCGACCGGGTCCGACCCATGGGCAGCGCGGCGCTCGGCCGCTCGTGGGACGACGACGAGATCGGCCGATGGCTGGCCCACGCCGAGGTCCGCGCCACCCGCTGCGACGACATCGCCGCAGCGGTCGCCGACGTCCTGGCCGCCGACGGCGTGGTGGCCTGGTTCCAGGGCCGGTCCGAGTTCGGACCCCGCGCCCTCGGGCACCGCAGCCTGCTGGCCCACCCCGGCAAGGCCGAGAACCTGCACCGGCTGAACGAGGTCAAGGGCCGCGAGCAGTTCCGCCCGGTCGCACCCATGGTGTTGCTCGAGCGAGCCGACGAGATCTTCGAGGGCGGCCCGATCCCGAGCCCGTTCATGCTCTTCACGCACCGGGTCCGGCCGGAGTGGGTGGACCGCATCCCGGCGGTGGTCCACGTCGACGGCACGGCGCGCATCCAGACCATCGATGCCGACGACCAACCGTTGATGCACCGGGTGCTGTCCGCCTTCGAGGAGCGCAGCGGGATCCCCGTCGTGGTCAACACGTCGCTCAACACGGCTGGCCGGCCGATGGTGGACGACCCCCGTGACGCGCTCGAGTGCTTCGGGTCCGCTCCCGTCGACGCCCTGGCCATCGGCTCCCACCTCGTCCGCCGGGCGGACCTGCACGCCGGATGAGCGCAGCGACCACCACCGCGTACGACGTCGTGATCCCCACGGTCGGCCGCGACAGCCTCCACCGGCTGCTGCGCTCCCTCGCACGGGACGTCGACGGTCCCGCGCCCCGGTCGGTGATCGTCGTCGACGACCGGCCGGACGCCACGTCGCCGATGCCCGCGATCGACCGCGGCCTCGGCCTCGACGTGGAGGTGATCCGATCAGGAGGCCGAGGGCCGGCCGCCGCCAGGAACCGTGGGTGGCGACGCACCGCCGCCCCGTGGGTCTGCTTCCTCGACGACGACGTCGAGGTCGTCCCGGGGTGGTCGGCGGCCTTGGCCGACGACCTGCGCCATGCGGCCCCGGACGTCGGCGCGATCCAGGGAACGGTGCGCGTCCCCCTGCCCACCACCCGCCGGCCGACGGACC
>CAZCJT010000163.1:0-6162 GCA_964498565.1 uncultured Acidimicrobiaceae bacterium | reverse complement strand
TCACGCCCGGCGGGTGTGGGAAGTGTCGGAGCGGTCGTTCTTCACCGGGGCGATGTCGTCGCCGGTGGAGCTCCTCGGCCGGATGCAGTCGCCGCGCGACCTGCTCGCCATCGATGCCCTGCGTTCCCTCCACGCCCGGGCGTCGTCGTCGTTCACCGACCCCCGGCTCGTGCAGTACGTGGACCGCTACGCCACGTACTCCGGGTCGTCACCCTTCCTGGCACCGGCGACGCTCAGCTGCATCGCCCACATCGAGCAGTCGCTCGGCGCCTGGTACGTCGACGGCGGGCTCGGCCGGCTGGCCGATGCGCTCGTCGAGCTGGCGACCGGCGCCGGCGTCGAGATCCGCACCGGTGTCGACGTCGAGCGCATCGAGCGTCGGGGAGGCGCCGCCACCGGTGTACGGCTGCTCGGGGGTGGGCACGTCGCCGCCGACGCCGTCGTGGCCAACGTCGACGCCCTCCACCTGTACCGCGACCTGCTCCCTCACGCCCGTCGGCGCCGGCGGGCCGAGGCCGCGCCCCGCTCGTCGTCGGGCTTCGTGCTGCTGCTCGGCGTCGAAGGTGAGACGGAAGGGATCGCCCACCACAACGTGGCGTTCTCGGCCGACTACGGGACCGAGTTCGACGAGCTGTTCCGGAGCAAGGTGCCGGCGGCCGACCCCACCGTCTACGTGTGCGCAGCCTCCGTCACCGACCCGTCCACGGCACCGGCGGGTCATCAGTCCTGGTTCGTCCTGGTCAACGCGCCGGAGGGCGGAGGGAAGATGGCCGGCTACGGCGACCACCTGCTGGACGTGCTGGCCCGCCGCGGCTGGGACCTGGCCGGCCGGATCGCGCACCGCGAGGAGATCACCCCGGCCGACATCGAGTCCCGGTTCCGCACCCCGGGTGGTGCGATCTACGGCACGTCGTCGAACGGGCGGATGGCCGCGTTCCTGCGCCCCGGCAACCGGGGACCGCTCGACCGGCTGTACCTCTGCGGCGGCAGCAGCCACCCGGGCGGCGGCCTCCCCCTCGTGGCGATGAGCGGCGCCATCACCGCCGGCCTGTGCGCCTCCGACCTGCGGGCCGCCGGCACGCGACGTGCGTGACGAGCGCTGCTGACCGCGCGTGCTGCGTCAGGAGCACTGCCAGTTCCGGTGGATCGGCATGGCACCCCCCGGGGCTCGGGTAGCGAACGTGTCCACCCCCACGGAGGAACGACATGCGCGCACTCACCTGGCACGGCAAGCGAGACGTCCGAGTGGAGGACGTCCCCGACCCCTCCATCGAGGAGCCGACCGACGCCATCATCGAGATCACGTCCTCGGGCCTGTGCGGCTCGGACCTGCACCTGTACGAGGTCCTCGGCCCCTACCTCCACCCTGGTGACGTCCTCGGCCACGAGCCGATGGGCATCGTCCGGGAGGTCGGCTCCGCGGTCACGAACCTGAAGCCGGGCGACCGCGTCGTGGTCCCGTTCCAGATCGCCTGCGGCTCCTGCTTCATGTGCACCGAGGGGCTCCAGACGCAGTGCGAGACGACGCAGGTCACCGAGCACGGCAAGGGTGCGGCGCTGTTCGGCTACACCGACCTCTACGGCAGCGTCCCCGGCGCCCAGGCCCAGTACCTGCGCGTGCCCCAGGCCCATTACGGCCCAATCGTCGTGCCGGAGGGCCCGCCGGACGAGCGCTTCCTCTACCTCTCCGACGTGCTCCCGACCGCCTGGCAGGCCGTCGCCTACGCCGACACGCCCAAGGACGGCGTCCTCGCCGTGCTCGGCCTCGGCCCCATCGGTGAGATGTCGTGCCGCATCGCCATGCACCTCGGCGTCGAGCGCGTCATCGGCATCGATCTCGTCCCCGAGCGTCTCGCCCGCGCCGCGGCGCGTGGCGTGGAGACGGTCGACCTGCGCGAGCACAAGGACGTCGCCGGCGTGGTCAAGGACATGACCGCCGGCCGGGGCGCCGACGCGGTCATCGACGCCGTCGGCATGGAGGCCCACGGTGCGCCGGTCGCCAAGCTCGCCCACCAGATGCTCGGGCTGCTCCCCGATGCCGTGGGCCGCAAGCTCATGGAGACCGCCGGCATCGACCGCCTCGGCGCGCTCTACCCGGCGCTCGAGATGGTCCGGCGCGGCGGCACCGTGTCGCTCATCGGCGTGTACGGCGGCAACGCCGACCCGATGCCGATGATGGACATGTTCGACAAGCAGGTCCAGCTGCGCATGGGGCAGGCGAACGTGCGGCGCTGGGTCGACGACATCATGCCGCTGCTCACCGACGAGGACCCGCTCGGCGTCGACGACCTCGCGACCGACCGCGTGCCGTTGGAGGACGCGCCGCAGATGTACGACGACTTCCAGAAGAAGCGCGACGGCATCTTCAAGGTCGTCTTCAAGCCCTGACCACCCGCCCGACCCGAACCACGACCAAGGAGACACCCATGGCTCAGACCGCACGAGACATCATGACCAAGGATCCCCGGATCATGAAGGTGGGCGACACCGCTGACGACATCGCACAGGTGCTCGCCAAGGAGAACATCGGCGCCGTCATCATCTGCAACGACGAGCAGCGACTGCAGGCCATGGTCACCGACCGCGACCTCGCCGTCGAGGTACTCGCCCAGGGCAAGGACGCCAAGTCCTGCAAGGCGTCCGACCTCGTCGACGGCCGCGAGGTCGTCACCATCGGGGCCGACGACAGCATCGACCTCGCCATCGACACGATGAAGGACCACGCGGTGCGCCGCCTGCCCGTCATCGATGGCGACAAGGTCATCGGCATCCTCGCCCAGGCCGACATCGCCAAGGTGGCCAACGACCAGCAGGTCGGCCGCCTGGTGGAGACCATCTCCGAGGCCCCGGACAACACGGGGCGGGGGTAAGCAGCCGAGGAGTCCTGGGCCCCACCACTCGTGGTCGGGACCCAGGGCTCCTTCAGGCGGTGCGAATGCCTCGGGCGAGGACGGCCACGTCGTCGCCCGGTCGCACCGGCCGCAGCGCCCAGCTCCAGCGCGCCGGCCCTCCGGTGACCTGGTAGGGCGGGAGCGTGTCGGGGCCGCAGGCGCCGGTGCCCAGGCCGCGGGTCGTCAGGTCGACGTGGACCTCGATGGTCGGGCTCATCGCCAGCTCCGCGGTGGTCGTCGCCGCGAACAGGTCGGCGTCGTGGTGGTGCCGGGCGCTGAAGCCGAACGGCTCGAGGCGATCGGTCGACGACACCAGGAGCCCGGAGCCACCGTCGGCCGGCACACCATCGGCCAGCAGCACCCAGCGGGCGTCGGTGTGGTGGCCGTGCTCCTGGGGCAGCACGTAGGGCACGTACTGGTCGGCGACCCGGCTCGTCCACCGGCCCAGCTGCTCGCTGCTCTCCCGGTCGGGGTAGCACTCGAGCGGCCCGCGGCCGTACCACTCCAGCAGGTCGAACGACGCCGGCACCTCGAACCGGGCGCCGATGCGCGGCAGGTCGTCGAGGGCATCGGGCAGGGACAGCTCGTCGTCGACCAGCACGGTGCCGTCACCCCGGATGCGGAGCTGCTGGCGGTGGTCGATGGGCGCGTCCAGGCCGGGCAGGTGCAGGCGGCGGCGCAACGTGACCCGTAGGGACCCGTCGTCGAGGCGGTGGGTCGAGACCCTCCGACCCTCGTGCACGATGCGATCCAGACCGAGGGCGAGCCATCCCTGCAGGGCGCCCTGCACCGTGGTGGCGTCGAGGCGGCGACCGTCGTTCTCCGTCGGCGCTCGCCACAGGCTGGCGGCGACCGGCGCGGCGAGCAGGGAGCGGCCGTCGATGACCACGTCGACGAGCGCCGCCTCGTCCTCGTCCCAGCGGACGACCACGTCGCCGGCGAGGGCGGACGTGCCGTCCAGCTCCACGTCGGCAGTCGGGGCGGTCCGCGACGGCCCCGATGCCGGCTGCTGCTTGGCCGACGGCAGGTCGAACTGCTGCCACGCGACCCGGTGCCCGACGACGGCCCAGGGCTGCTCCTCGATGACGACGCAGCGCAGGTCGAGGTGGGCCTCGGCGCCGGCGGGGACGTCGACGACGGGCAGGGCCAGCTCGAGGGTGGACTCGAAACCGCCCGGCAGCTCGGGCAGGTCGAACGTGCCCGAGCCCACGACCTCACCGTCGACGCGCACGTCCCACTCGCCGCCGAGCCAGGACACGTCGCGCCAGTCCTGCATGTTGATGACGACGATCCTGCCCCGCTTGAGGTCGCTGGCCCGGAACCGCACCGGGGCGGTGAGGTACGCGTACTCGAGCAGGGCCGGCTTCGGGGTGCGGTCGGGCCAGACCAGGCCGTTGCAGCAGAACGTGGCGTCGTTGGGCTCGTCGCCGAAGTGGCCGCCGTAGGCCCAGAACCCGGTGCCACGGTCGTCCACGGCGCGCAGGCCCTGGTCGACCCAGTCCCAGATGAATCCGCCCTGCAGCCCGTCGGTCGTCTCGATCACGGCCCAGTAGTCGGCCAGGCTCCCGTTGGAGTTGCCCATGGCGTGGCTGAACTCGCACATGATGAGCGGGCGCTGCTCGTCGGAGTCCGCGGTGCGCTCGGCCCACGACCGGATGGCCTCGATCGACGGGTACATCGGACAGACGAGGTCGGTGGCCGGACCGGGGTCGCCGGGCTCGTCCGTTCCGGCGAAGGCGCGGTGGCCTGCTCCCTCGTAGTGCACGACCCGGCTCGGGTCGGCCCGGCGGATCCAGGCCGCGGCGGCGTCGAACACCGGCGCATCGCCGGACTCGTTGCCGAGGGAGAAGGCGAAGATCGACGGGTGGTTGCGGTCGCGGATCACCGTGCGGGTGATCCGGTCCATGATCGCCGGCCCGAACCGCGGGTCGAGCGACAGGCTGGCGAGGCGGGCGTGGCTCTCGACGTCCGCCTCGTCCACGACCCAGAGGCCGAGCTCGTCGCAGGCGTCGAGGAACCGGGGGTCGTTGGGGTAGTGGGCCGTGCGCACGGCGTTGACGTTGTGCTGCTTCATGAGCACGACGTCGTCCCACATGCCGACCTCGGTGACGGCCTTGCCGCCGTCGGGGTCGTGGTCGTGGCGGTTCACGCCGTGGATGAGCACCGGGTAGCCGTTCAGCAGGAGCTCACGGTCGACCACCTCGACGCGCCGGAAGCCGATGCGGACCGACGTGACCTCGACCACCGATCCGTCGGGGTCGACGAGGGTGAGGACGAGCGTGTGCAGGACGGGGTTCTCCGACGACCACGGCGTGACGTCGTCGAAGCGGTCCCGGATGCGGACGACCCCCCGATGCACATAGGCGCTGATCGACTCGGTCGTGGGGTCGCTGCGGTCGAAGACGGGCACGGCGGCGCCGAGTGGCTGGCGGAGCAGCGACGCCCCCGAGTCGTCGAGCACCGTGGCCTCGAGGCACCAACCTGGCTCGAGCGCGCCACCGACGCGGACGTCGACCTGCAGCAGGCCGGTGGCGAGGTCCTCGTCGAGCTCGGCGGTGACGGCCACGTCGCCGAGGTGGACATCGGCGGTGGAGTACAGGAACACCTCGCGGTGCAGGCCTGCCATCCACCAGTGGTCCTGGTCCTCCAGCCAGCTGCCGTCGGACCAGCGCACCACGACGAGCGCGAGCACGTTCTCCCCGTCGACGAGGTGCGGGGTGAGGTCGAACTCCTGGGGCAGGCGCGAGTCCTTGCCCATGCCGACCGGCTCCCCGTTGCAGAACACGTAGAGGCAGCTCTCGGCGCCCCCCACGTGCAGCACGGTCCGGCGCCCGTCCCAGCCATCGGGCAGCGTGATCGTGCGACGGTGGACGCCGGTGGGGTTGTCGTCGGGCACGTCGGGCGGCTCGGCGACGAAGGGCATGCGCACGTTCGTGTAGTGCGGGTGGTCGTCGACGTCGGGGTGCATCGTCCAGGACCCCGGGACCTCGAGCGGCAACCACCCCGCGACATCTCCCTCGTCGGCCGACACGTCGGCGAGGGTCACCGCCTCGGGTCGGTCGCGCAGGACGAAGTCCCACGTTCCGTCGAGGGAGTGGAACCACGGCGACGCCGTCCGGTCGCCGGCGGCGGCCAGGTCCTCGTCCGGGAACGGGTAGGCGGTGGCCCGCATCGGGAGCCGCCCGACCGCGACCTGCTCGGGGCGGCACCACGATCGCGGCCCGAAGGCATCGAGCGGCACCCGGTGTGGGGCGGGGGTGGTCGCCATGGC
>CAZCJT010000162.1:0-6171 GCA_964498565.1 uncultured Acidimicrobiaceae bacterium | reverse complement strand
GCCGACACGGCCCCTTCACCACCCGATCAACCCATCGAGTCGGTGGATCCAGGCTTAGGTGTGGGTGCCTACCGTCATCTCCCCGTGTTCACGCTCCTGGTCTGGCCGGCGAGCGGTGCCTTTGAGAAGAAGGCCAGCTACCAGAAGCGTTGTCACCGCTCCGGCGGCGTACGACTGGTTGCCGCACGGCACTTCGTACCCGATGACCGAGTGGCAGGCGCGCGAGTCCGACTCGTCCGAGCCGGCGGGGAACAGCAGCAGATGAACCAAGAAGCCAGCCAGGAGTGCCAGAGCGAGCCGCCCTGCTATCGACCCCCTACTTCGTTTCATCAGACCGCCTTGGTCGATCGTGTTTTGAGCACTTTATCGGCGGCCTGTCGGTCTTTGGGTTGGGAGCCGCACCGATTGATACTCCCTGCCGGATATCGGTGCGCTCTTCACGCCAGATATCACTCGCGCCCTGGCAGCCGAACGGGGTCTCACGTGGTGCGGGCACCGCGAGGTGCGATGCTCTCGACATGTCCGAACCGGCACGAGAGTGCGCGGTCTGCCAACAGCTCAGAACCCGCGGCTCCTACGACCCTGACCACGATGTCTTCATCTGTGTGGGCTGCGAGCGGCATGCCAAGCAGTTCCTCCAGATCCAGGACGACCTCTACGGGGGCGGTGCCGCTCACGACAGAACGGGGGCTGGGGACTGACCCAAGGACGCCGCTGTCGTCCGACCCGCTGACGTTCGCGAACGAATATCGGGGGCACCCAACGACAGCGTCGCCTTCCGGCACCTCGGGGGCATTGCCCCGCGGCGTTATGTCTGCTTGTTATGCGGCAGTCGCCGGAAGCCCGATCGGCCACGTGGCGGGGCCGCGAGCCTTGCCTTCACGGTCGATCTCGGAAGAGGGGCTGCTGCCCTCGACGCACACGCCGATCGAACTGCCGTCGCATCGCCCTTGCGATCAATCGATGTCGCCACGGGAGGCGGGCGTCGAGCTCCTTGGGATCTGGCGCCTGTTCCCAAGCGTTGACCGGCACGTCGGTGCCATCGTTAGTGGGGAGCCTCGCCGTCGCGGATAGTCACGAACGTCTCGTCGATCGTGTTCCACGCCGTCGGCATCGCCGGACCTTCGCCCACCACACCATCCTCCTCGCGCCCACCGACAAGAACGGCCGAGCGCAAGATGATCGGCGATCATCCGAGGCGTCCTGCCCGCCTCGACCTGCCGGGCGGCCCGGCGGTGAGCTCGACCGACCGCTCCAGCGCGGCGATGCGCTGCTCGATCGGGGCCGGCGGCTCCGCCGGGTCCGGTTCAGGATCGGGCTCGGCGAGGGCGGAGGAACCGGCGCCGATCTCGACGAGCGGGCGGTCGATGGCCATCTGTCGGAGCTGGCGGAGCCACGCATCGTCTTCCACAGGCGAGGGTTCGCCACGAGGGTGACCCGCTCCTGCCCGACGGGTGAGGCGTCGGCCCCCAGCGCGTGGCCCAGAGGGGTGCGACGCGCCTGTCAGCGCGCGGCGTCTGGCGCTGACTGCTCGATGAGATCCGCAGCCGTCGCCTTCATGAGGCGCTCGTGCAGCGAACCGCCGCTGGAACGCAGCCACGTCACCACCTTCTCGGGGGTGTACGCATCACCCCCGGTGATGTCGATGATCTCGCCTGTCCTCGTGACCTTGGTCTTCATGGCCCGCTTCTCCCTCGTTCGGTCTTCCTGGCGAGTGTTTCGCCGTGGCAACGAGCGATCCCTACCTACGTGCTGCGTGCCGTCCGATTGCACCCAATCTAGACTATTTGATCCGATTCGGCTAACCTTGTGAGAAGGGCGGGCAGGCTCAAGCGCAACCGATTCTGAGTGCGAGCGGAGGGAGACCGACCGGTCGACACGTCGCGCTCGTCGCGGCGCTCACTCTCGTACTCGCCGCCTGCGCTCCCGCCGTTGCGGAGACCGCGACGGCAGCCGGTGAGCGCACGGTCGAAGTCGACGAAGACACACCGTCCCGCGAACGGCGTGGCGAGGAGGATCGGCTGGCCAACCACCACCGCGACCTGATCGGCGCCGCTCGCACCACGACGTCGACGACCACAACCACGACAACCACAACGTCGACTCCGCCCGCCACCGAGGCAGTCTCGGCCGGGACACTCGCGTCAGCGACACCGCCTCCACGCCCGCCGGCCGACCCCCAGCACGCCACTCGCGACGTGAGCTGCGAGCAGCACATGTACGACCAGATCAACGCGGCGCGGGCGAGCGCAGGGCTGCCGACGCTGGCCGTCGACACCGGCATCCAGCACGTCGCCATCCATTGGGCCGACGAGATGGCCCGCACCCAATGGCTGAGGCACAACCCCAGCTACGGTGACCAGATCCTCGAGTACCGCGATTACCGCACCGCGGGCGAAAACGTCGGGCGTGGCTACGAGTACGGCTCACTGTTCCAGGCGTTCATGAACTCGCCGAGCCACCGAGCCAACATCGAATCCGGTGCCTACAGCCACATGACCGTCGGCTGCCTCACTGAGGGCAGCGGCCAGCTGTGGGTGACGCAGAACTTCTGGGGGCGTTGAGGCCCACCACGCCGGGTCAGCGGCTGTTGCGGGCGTAGTACTCGTCGCTGCCGGCGAGGTGAACGCGGCGAGGCGCACGTCGTCGGAGCGGGCCAGTTGGGACTGCCGCGCGGCGGGGTGACATCTGATCTGTGGTGCCCGATGGTGCTGCAGCGAGAGGATCTGCACCATGCCCAAGCCGTACCCCAAGGAGTTCCGTGACGAGGTCGTCCGGGTTGCTCTGAATCGTGAGGACGGTGTTCGGATCGCCGACATCGCGAAGGACTTCGGGATCACCGAGTCCTGTCTGGGCACGCCGAGGCGTACCTGGCCAACGCGATCCACGACGCCCACCTCGATGATCCCGAGTTCGGCTACCGGTTCCTCGCGGACGAGGTCCGCCAGGACGTCGACCACGCTGGGGTGTCGGACCGGGTCGTGTGGAGGATCTGTCGGGACAACCAGTGGTGGTCGGTGTTCGGGAAACCCAAGCGGGGCAAGGGATCCAAGCCCGGCGCGCCGTCCCATGACGACCTGGTGCGACGGAACTTCACCGCCGACGCCCCCAACGTCGTGTGGGTGGCGGACCTCACCGAGCACTGGACCGACGAGGGCAAGCTCTACTGCTGCGCCATCAAGGACCTGTTCTCGAACCGGATCGTCGGCTACGCCCTCGACTCGCGCATGAAAGGCCCGCTTGGTCGTCGCCGCGATCGAGATGGCCGTCGCCCGCCGCGGCGGTGACGTCGCCGGCTGCATCCTTCACAGCGACAGGGGGCAGCCAGGCCGCGCCCGCAAGGTCCACCGCGCGCTCACCCGTCACGGGATGGTGGGCTCGATGGGCCAAGTCGGCTCGTGCCTCACCGGTGGCGCAGTAGCAACGCCTCCGAGCATCTCATCCCAACGGGGTAGCTCTCCCCAGTGCCCGGCCGACGTCGTATCCCGGCCGGGCACTGTCGCGCTGTTAACCGGCGACAACGCCGCCATGGAATCGTTCTTCGCGCTGCTGCAGAAGAACGTGTTGGACCGACGCCGTCGCTGGGAGACCCGCGACGATCTCCGTGTCGGCGTCGCCGTAATCCACCGGGGGGTCGTTCACGTAATCCCTCGGGTGGTTCCGGTGGTTGTCTATCCGATGGCGGCTCCTTTCGGGGTGATGGCGGCCAGGGCGCGGCGCAGGTTGGTGGCCTGGTGGGTGGTGGTGGCCACGACGTTGTCGATGCTCTGGTCCCGGCCGCATTACTGGCAGAACTCGTGGAGGTCGTCGTGGGTGTCGGCGCTGGCGTAGTCGAGCCACTCGATGATGAAGTCGAGCGCCGAGAGGATGTCGCGGGCGTCGTCGAGGTAGACGGAGATGCCCGGCTCGTCGACGATGCCGACGCCGGTGGTGGTGTCGGCAGTCATGCGCCGGCCTCGGGACGTTGTCGGGGCCGGTAACTGCGCCCGTCGAGGTGGAGGTGGTGGGCGGTGTTGATGATGCGGTCGAGGACGGACTCGGCGACGACGGGGTTCGGGAACAGGGGATACCAGTGTTCGGCGGAGCGGTTGCTGGTCAGGATCAGGGACTTGCCGGCCCGTTCGGTGACGAGTTCGTAGAGGTCGTCGGCTTGGGGGCCGGTGAAGTCGCGCATGGCGAAGTCGTCGAGCACGAGCACGGCGGGCTTGGCCCAGCGACGGAGCCGGGTGCCCCAGGTGCGATCGGCGTGACCGCCGGCGAGGTCGGCGAGCAGCCGGCTGGTCTTGGTAAACGCGGCGGTGTGACCGCGCCGGCAGGCGTGGTGGGCGAGTGCTTGGGCGATGTGGGTCTTGCCGACCCCGACGGGGCCATGCAGGATCACCGATGCGCCGGCGTCGACGAAGCGCAGGGTGGCGAGGTCCCGGATGACCGCCGCGGGGATCTTGGGGTTGTAGGTGAAGTCGAAGTCCTCGATGGTGGATGGGGTCTCGAAGCGGGCGGCTCGGATGCGCCGGTCGACCGCGGCAGCTTCCCTGCGGTTGATCTCGTCTTCGCAGAGCACCTGGAGGAACTCGACGTGTCCGAGCTCACCGGCGTGGGCTTGGGCGAGGCGGGCTTCGAGGGTGTCGAGCATCCCGGACAGGCGCAGGGCGCGCAGGGTGGTCTCCAGCTGGTGGCGGCGGGTCATGACGCCACCTCCTCGCCGTCGTTGTCGTCGTTGTCGTCGCTGTCGACGGCAAAGAGCCGGTTCGGGCCGTGGAGGTGCGCCGGCCCCGTGTTCGCTGCCGGTTCGGGCGGTTCGGAGTTCTCGGTGCCGGCGGCGAGGATCCCTTTGACGGTCCGGTAGGTGGGGTCGCCGACGTCGATGGCGAGTCGGCATGCGGCGTCGACCCGGGCCGGGTCGTGCTTGTCGGCCAGGCCGATGATCCCCTGGGCGGAGCGCAGCCGGTGCAGGGCGTTGACGGCCATGAGGTCCTCGACGAGCTCGGTGACGGCCGGGCCGAGCTCGGCGGCTCGTTTGCGGCACCAGGTCGGGGTGCGCTGGAAGAACGCCACCTTCTCGGGCGGGTAGTCGGCCCAGTCGGTGGCCCGGCCGCGCTCGATCCGCTTGTGCGTCTTGACCACGGCGAAGTCGACGAAGACCTCGACCAACTTGTCGGTCATGCGGGCATCGACCCGAGCTCCGATGTGACGCCACGGCACCGAGTACAAGGCGGCGCCGACCTTGACGTGGCAGTCCGAAGCCACCTTCGGGTGCGACCACACGGCGAGCTCGAACGGCTCGACCGGCAACGAGGCCAGCGCCGGGGCTTCGACGGCGAGGAACACGTTGTGGGGTGCTGCGCCGTCCAGGCTGCGATGATGGCGTTGCCCGGCCACCCGCAGGGACCACTCGGCCGCCGAGGCCTGGATCTCCTCGAGCGAGCCGAACTCCCGGCCCCGCCAGAAGCTGTCGCGGATGTAGGGCATCGGCCGCTCCACCCGAGCCTTGGACCGCGCCGTCAACAACACCCGATTCCGCGGGTGCGCAACGAACTGTTCGGGTGACTCACCCGTTCCATCCGTGGTGCGGGCGGGAGTTCGTGTTCGTCGCCTTGCGTCGGACGTGGGGTGAAGAGCGTGTGTTCTTCTTGGATGCCGATGCCACGCAGAAGTCGTTGCCCGCGGCGTGGACCGACGCCGCGGACGTTGACGTGTTCGTGGTGGTGGCTGCTGGGCGCAGCCCTGGTCGCTCGGCCGCTGGCACCGACCCGTCTGACCGGAGATCTGTCCCCCGTTTGTCCCCCCGATTGTCCCCCCAAATCGGCGATACGAGCCGATACGGGGGATCACGAGGCAACAGCCCCGCCACTGAAAACCGGCATCTACCAGGACTTTTGCCCACGAGACGACACCAGGCGGACGGCCATCAAGGGACTCTTAAGTTGTGGTTCGACGGCGCCCAGAAGCTCCTCGGCCCCTACCTGTACGCCGCGGGCCGGTCGGGCCGGACGATCACCGATGTGGCCCGTTGGATCGACGCCGAGGACTTCGACACGGTCCGCGACCTGCTCGCCGACTGCCCGGACGCGGTGTTAGCGCACGAGTCCACGTTCCGCCGCCGGGACGATTCCCGGTCCGACCTGTTCCAGATCGCCCAGCAGATCCTGGGCGTCTACCTGGACCCGGTCG
>CAZCJT010000161.1:0-6172 GCA_964498565.1 uncultured Acidimicrobiaceae bacterium | reverse complement strand
GGGTCCCGGCCTGACGTTCCTCACCGCGGGCCGGACCGTCCCGGAGGGCTGGGTCGAGGCGCCGGACGACGGTGGGGTCGAGGACGGCCAGGACGAGAGCGCCTCGGCGATCGCCGGATCGGAGGCCGCGCCGACGTCGGCCGGTGCCTTCGTGCCGCCGGCCAACGACGACTTCGTCCTCGACTTCGCCGGCAGCGTCGACGCCGGGACCCGCCAGGTGGTCCAGACGGCCGCCGGCATCTGGTCCCAGGTGCTCGACGTGCGGGTGCCGATCGTGGTGGACGTCTCGATGGAGGCGCTGGACACCGGGATCCTCGGCGGGGCCAAGCCGGTCGAGGCCCACTTCGGGCAGCCCGCCTTCCCGCAGCCCGACGTGCTGTACCCCCTCGCCCTGGCCAACCAGTTCGTCGGACGGGATCTCCGGACGAGCCTGCCCGACATCGAGATGGTGCTGTCCTCGACCATGAACTGGGACCGCAGCACCGACGGGTCGGTCGCGAGCACGGCCCAGTCGATGCTGTCCGTCGCCGTCCACGAGATGGGTCACGGGCTCGGGCACACGTCCTGGGTCCGCCAGACCGACCTGGGGTGGGCGGTCAACTACGTCGCCAACGGCGCCACCGTCGCATTCGCCTACGACCGCCTGGTCACGACACCGACCGGTGCGGCCATCACGTCGCTCCCCGAGAGCGCCCTGGCGTCGGTGCTCACGACGCCTCTGTCGTGGGCCGGGTCGCGGGGCCGCACCGCCAACGGCGGCACGTCGCCCCGGCTGTACAGCCCGCTCGTCTTCGAGACTGGGTCGTCGGTCGGGCACCTGGACGAGGCCACGTTCACGAGCGAGGTCATGACGCCGTTCCTGCGGCGGGGCGAGGTGCACACCACGATCCCGCCGATCACCAAGGCGATGCTGACCGACATCGGCTGGACCTTCTCGGCACCGTCGTCGACATCGACCTCCACGACGACCCCGACCACGACGACCACCAGCACGACGCCCACGACGGTGGCCCCGACCGGTGGCACGCCCACCAGTCCGCTCACATCGTCGCAGCGCACCGGCGCATTCGTGACGGCCGTGACCACCGACTTCCTCGGCCGCCGCCCGACCGCCGCCGAGGTGACCCGCTGGCGCGACCACCTCCTCTCCGGCGGCTCCCGCGAGGTCGTCACCCGGCACTTCGCCTTCTCCGACGAGTGGATCGGCGTCATCGTCGACGGCCTGTACCGCTCGACGCTCGGGCGGGCCGCCGACGCCGATGGCCGGGCGCACTGGGTCCAGGTCATCCGCAGCGGTCGCACGCCGGCCGAGGTGGCGGCGTGGTTCTACGCGTCGGACGAGTACTTCGCCCGGGCCGGTGGCACGGCGTCGGGGTGGGTCCAGGACCTCTACCGGGAGGTGCTGGGTCGTCCCGCCGAGGCCGACGGCCTGGCGTTCTGGGTGGACCGGGCCCGGTGGGCCCCCCGCTCCTCCATCGCCTTCGACCTCTACCAGTCCATCGAGTCCCGCCGGGACCGGGTCGATGCACTGTTCCAGCGCCTGCTCGGCCGGGTGCCCGACGCTGGCGGCTGGGCCTACTGGGCCGGCGTGCTCGCCAACGGCCGTGACGTCGACCTCGCGATGTTCCTCGGCGCCAGCGACGAGTACTACGGGCGGGCGGCGGTGCGCTTCGCGTGATCCGGATGGGCGCCTGACCGGCAGGCTCGCCCGGTCCCACCGCTAGGGTGGCGCTCCGGTCGACGGGGAGTGGCGCAGCCCGGTAGCGCACCTGCTTTGGGAGCAGGGGGTCGCAGGTTCGAATCCTGTCTCCCCGACCACAGATCAGCCGGGGCCGGGGCCGAGGATCCGCTCGAGCGACCGCGACAGCTGCTCCTGCTCGGCCGGATCGAGCACCGGGTCGGTGACGGCGCGCACGGCAGCCACATCGTCGGCGTCGAGATCGTCGAGCTGCGGGAGGATGTAGGCCGAGAGCGACTCGTAGCAGACCCGCGACGGGGTGCAGCCGTCCTCGAGGCGGCGGGCGGCGAAGCCGGCGGCGTCGAGGAACACGGCCGGGCCGAGCTCGCGGACCCGGCGCAGCGCCACGAGGGGGGCGACCACGTCCCCGGCGCCGGCCAGCATGGCGGTGATGTCCTCGTCCCTCGGGGCCAGCACCTCGACGAAGGCGAACCGGCGCATCAGGGCGTGGGACAGGCCGTGCAGCGACTCCTTGTCGAAGTCGTTCATGGTCGCGATGATCCGCCAGTGGGTTGGCACCCGGATGGCCTCGGTGCCGTGGGGCACGTCGACGCCGGCGGGCACGATGGACAGCGGACGCCCGAGCGAGTTGCGGCGGTGGGGCAGCACGACGGCTTGCCCGGACAGCACCGTGAAGAGGGCGCCGAACGCGCTGTCCATGTCGGCCCGGTTCATCTCGTCGATGAGCAACCAGCGGCCCTCGTCGAGGGCCCGGACGAACGACCCGGCCCGGAAGACGGGCCCGTCGTGGCCCGACACCGTCTCGCCGATGGTGTCGACGGTGGTCCACGAACCCGCAGCTGTGGCAGGGAAGGCGCCGCCGGCCCCGCAGGCGAGGTCGGCTGCCAGGTGGGCGAGCGTGGTCTTGCCGGTGCCGGGCGGACCGGTCAGCACGACGTGCCGGCCGGTCTCCAGGGCGGCGACCAGCTGCCCCGCGAGGTGCTCGGGGTAGTGGATGCCCCGCGCCCGGGCCTCGTTGGTCAGCGCCTCGGCCGTGAGGGCGCCGAGCCGGGTGTGGGCCGGCGGTGCGGCAGGGGCCAGGAGGTCGGGCACCGGCGCCCCCTACCCCACCTGCGGTGACGCCATGCTGGGGCGGGCAGCCCGAGGAGTCGGGCCAGGGCCGCGGCTGCCCGGCGGGTTGGTTGGATCAGTCGGCGAGCTGGGCGAACACCGAGGGGATCTGGCTCGGACCCGAGAGCGCGGCGTAGCGGGCGCCGACGGCGCGGGCGAAGGCCTGGGCGTCGGCGTCGTCCTCGGCCGGGGCGATCACGTGGAGCTCGTCGATGGCGCCGGCGTCACGCTCGGGCTCGGTGCCCTTGGTGGGACGGCAGTCCGACAGCAGCACCACCCGCTTGCGTTGTGCGGTGGAGGAAGCGAGCTGGTCGGCCGCCACCCGGAGGGCGAGGCCGAGGTCGGTCGGGCCGTGGCCACGCAGCCGGAACACGTCTTCCACCACGTCGTCGACGGACCGGCGCTGGTCCTGGCCCTTGATCACCATCACCTTGTCGGAGAAGGCCAGCACCGAGAAGTCGTCGGGGGCCCGCTCGGCGACGGCGGCTGCGGCGATGGCGGAGGCGGCCAGGCGCTCGCCGCTCATCGACCCGGACCGGTCGACCAGGAGGCAGATCGCGACGGCCGGTCGGGCCCAGGCCCGCACCGTGAGCTCGTCGGTCCGCGGTGCGGTGCCGGTCGCCTGTGCCAGCTGGAGGACCTCCAGGCTGGCGTCCATGTCGAGGTCACCACCGGTGTCGTCCATCGGTAGCGACCGCATCTTGCCGATGCCCCGCCGGCGGGCGGCGTCGGCCCGGGCCATGCCGATGACGATGCGTCCGGCCAGGCGTCGGGCCAGGGCCCGGAGGCGCTCGTCGGTGGCCCCGGTCATGTCGGCCAACATGGCCAGCGTCTCGTCGGGACGGTCGGCGAGGGACTCCTCGACAGACTGCTCGTCGAGCACGCCCAGCTCGGGGGACACCTCGTCGAAGTCGTCGTGGTTGGACAGCTCACGCCGTGAGGTGGTGCGGCGGGAGGACTCCTTGAGCTCCTCCTGGGTCGCCTCCTCGTCGAGGGTGCGGTCGCGGTCCTGGTCCCTCCCGGCGCTGTCCGGGAGGCTCAGCCTTTTCCCGGGTCCTCGCCGTCGCCCCCGGCACCATCACCCAGGTCGATGGTGGTGGCGTAGAGGTCCCAGAGCTCGGCGACGATCTCCTCGGGCGTCCGGTGACAGGACTCGTGCACCCGGATGCGCCCGGACAGCGCCATGCAGGCGGCGTCGAGCGCGGTGTCCAGCTCGGACGCGTCGGTGCCGCGCAGCCCGGCCAGCTCGTCGGCGATGAGCACCAGGTCGATGGCGCCGCGCACCGAGGAGCCGATGCGCACGTCGGGGTGCTCGCGGGTGCCCCGCACCACGCTGACCACCCGGCGGACGAAGTCCTCGTCGCCGGCCGCGTCGGTGGCCCCGGCGGACTTGGCCTCGTGGACCACGATGGCCAGCTCGTCGTCGAGGGACTGGTAGCCCATCGACACCCGGCAGACCCGGTCGTAGACGGCACCCGAGATGCGGGCGGTGCCCACGGCGTCGTAGGGGTTCATGGCCGCCACCATCCGGAAGCCCGGCGCGGCCACGACCCGGCCGAGGCGGGGCACGGTGAGCTCCCCCTCGGACATGACGGTGATCAGGAGGTTGAGCGTCTCCTCCGGGACCCGGTTGATCTCCTCGACGTAGAGCAGGCCGCCGTCGCGCAGGGCCCGCAGCAGCGGACCGTCGACGAAGACGTCCTCGGCGTAGCCGTCGGTGAGCACCCGGGCCGGGTCGAAGTGCCCGGCGAGGCGCGCCGGGGTCAGCTCGGCGTTGCCCTCGACGAAGACCAGCTCCAGGCCGGCCCGTTCGGCGATGGCCCGCAGCAGCGTGGACTTGCCGGTGCCGGGCGGCCCCTCGAGCAGGACGTGGCGCGACGCAGCGAGCGCCGCGGTGACCAGCTCGAGCTCGCGCCGCCGCCCGACGACCTCGACCGCCGCGCTCTCGATGAGCGAGCGGTCGAAGCCGTGCGAGTCAGCAGCCACGTTCAGGCGTGGTTGTAACGGACGAACCCGCGGACGTTGTTGCCCTCGTTCATGTCGTCGTAGCCCTTGTTGATGTCGGCGAGGTCGTACTCGCGGGTCACGAGCTCGTCGAGCTTGAGCTTGCCCTCCTGGTACATGCGCAGCAGGCGGGGGATGTCGTAGCGAGGGTTGGCCGAACCGAAGATCGAGCCCACCAGCTGCTTCTGGGACATGCTCAGGTCGAACAGGCTGAGGCTCACGGTGGTCTCGTCGATGGGGGCCACGGAGGTGTGGACGCAACGACCGCCCTTGGCCGTCATGCCCATGACCGGCGCGATCAGGTCACCCCGGCCGACACCGACCGTGATGATCGTCTTGTCGGCATTGGCACCCCAGGTGATCTGGCCGACCAGCTCGGCGGCCTCCTCCACCGACGCCGCGGTGTGGGTCGCACCGAACACCATGGCCTGCTCACGCTTGAACTCGACCGGGTCCACGGCCACGACGTGGCGGGCGCCGGCCATGGCCGCACCCTGGATGGCGTTCATGCCGATGCCACCGGCACCCACGACCACGACCGTCTCACCGGCCTGCACCTCGGCCGCATACGTGGCCGAGCCCCAGCCGGTGGTGACGCCACAACCCACGAGGGCGGCCTTGTCCAACGGGATGTCGGGCTCGATCTTGATGCACGACATCTCGTTGACGACGGTGTACTCGCCGAAGGTGCCGAGCAGGCACATCAGGCCCAGGTCGGTGCCGTCGGCCGAATGGTGGCGGGCCGTGAAGTCGGCGATCTGACGGCCGGCGAGGAGGAACGCGCCGTAGTCGCACAGGTTCGACTTGCCCTTGGCGCACGACGGGCACTTGCCGCAGGCCGGGATGAAGCCGAGGACCACGTGGTCGCCGACGGCGAGGCCGGTGACCCCGGGACCGACTTCGACCACCTCACCGGCACCCTCGTGACCGCCGATCATCGGGAACTGCTTCAGGCCGAGCATGTCTGCCATCTCCTGCGGCACGACCATGTCGCCGGTGCGCAGGTGCTCGTCGGAGTGGCACAAGCCGGAGCCGACCAGCTTGACCAGCACCTCGCCGGTCTGCGGCGGATCGAGGTCGATCTCCTCGACGCTCCAGTCTTGGTTCTTGTCCCACAGGATGGCGGCGCGGGTCTTCATTTGGGGTTCCCCCGGGTTCTTTCGTGCGTTTGCGGATGATCGGTCGCCAACCTAGGCCCGCGCCGCGCCGTTGTCATGCCAAACCTGACTGATCGGTCAAGAAATGGCGATTCGGGCCCGTAGGTCACGGACGAGGGCGGCCAGGAGCTCCGTGCCGAGCTCCGCCGACGCACCGGTCGCGTCGCCGAGCACCCCGCCGGCCGAGACGGCGGCGACCCCG
>CAZCJT010000160.1:0-6177 GCA_964498565.1 uncultured Acidimicrobiaceae bacterium | reverse complement strand
GCGGGGCCGGGGGACCACGTCCACGACGTCGACGACCAGCCAGCGGAAGCGGTCGCGGACCACGTCCAGGACGATGCGATCGCCGGTGCGGAGCAGCTCGTCGGGGTCGTCGACGTCACCGGCGACGGGGGAGCCGTCCCGGGTGCGCTCGCCGTCGGCCCGCCAGACCGCCGTTCCGGGGCGGGGACGCCGATCACCGTGGCCGTCACGACCCGGCGGTCCGGGTCACCGCCCACGGACTAGTCCGCGTCGTCGCGGCGGAGGTTCGAGCCGATGCCGGTCTCGACGTCGAGCTGGGGGCCGTCGTCGTCGCGGGTGAACCAGGGTTGCTCGTCCTCGACCGCACGACGCTGCTTCGACAGCGCCTTGAAGTCGTCCTTGCCCTTCTTGCGGAACAGGCCCATGGGACGATCCTGCCAGTTCGTCGGGCCCCTCGGTACCGTCTCGTCGTGGCTGCGAACACGGTCGAGCGACGTTGCCGCTGGTGCGCCCGGCGCTTCACCGCCACCATCGGCCCGGGCCGGCCCCGGGAGTTCTGCCGGCGGTCGTGTCGCCAGCGGGACTACGAGGCCCGGCACCGGGCCCAGGAGGTCGGCCTGTCCGAGCACGAGCTGGTGCTCACCCGCCAGGCCATGGACGAGCTCCGCGACCGGCTCTACGTCCTCGAGTGCGCGGTCGAGGACGTCGAGCGCGACCTGTCCGGCGCGCCCACCCGGGCCGAGTACCAGGAGGCGGTCGACTGGCTGCTCGGCGCGGCTCGCCCGGTGATCGATGCGCTCGGCCGTGACCGGGCCCCATCGGACCAGTCACCCCGTTCCGTCACGGTGACGGAATGACCAGCCCGCCCCCGCTGGTCTGATCGGGGACCGGCTGTGGGAAGGTGGCGGGTCTCCCCGTCGCCGCCCGGGCCGGGGACACCCGAACCCGGAGGACCCATGGCCGCTCGTACCGCTGCCCAGAAGCACCGCCGGCGCCTGCAGCACGAGCGCGCCGACCTCGAGAGCACGCTGGGAGTCCTCCAGGGCCAGCTGCGCAGCCTCGTCGACGAGGGCAGGGAGGCCGCCGAGTCCGACTTCTCCGAGGAGGGCGGAGACCCCGACGGCGGCGTGGTCGAGCGGGACCGCGTCCGGGCTCGCATCGCCGACACCGAGGAGCACCTCCGTGCCGTCGACCGCGCCGAGCAGGCCGTCGAGGACGGCACCTACGGCACGTGCCGGGTCTGCGGCAACGAGGTCCCCGAGGAGCGCCTCGAAGCCCTGCCGTGGACGACCCTGTGCGTCCAGTGCAAGGCCGCCGGCCACAGCAACTGAGGGGACCGGCGCCGACGCCGGGTCCCCGCAAGTCGAGGATCGCAACTTTACAGAACGTGGATTCTCGGCGATGGTCCGGGAACCCAGCCGACCGTTCTGGCAGTGCTGATGTAGCACCGAGAGCTTCACTGCTACGAGCGCACTGCCACTCGGGGCGGCCGAGCGCTCGCTTGCTACGAGAGCACTGCCAGTTCGGCAGTCGGCCGTGCCCTCGCTGCTACTCCAGCACTGCCAGTTCCGAGTCGCCGGGAGGCCGGTGCTACGGCATCACTGCCAGTTCGAGGAGGTGGACAGCGCGACCTGCCGGTGGACCTACCTCCCGCTTCCCCGACATACCTCGCTGGTTCCGTCACTGTGACGATTCGGGTGACGGAGGGCGACAGGACCGGCCGGTACCCTGGCCGGGTGACCTCGCGCAGCAGGACCGGCGCCCGACCGAGCCGGGAGGAACGCCGAGAGCAGCTGCTGGCGGCAGCCGTCGATGCGATCCGCGCCATCGGGCCCGGCGCGTCGATGGAGCAGCTCGCCGCCCAGGGCGGGGTCACCAAGCCCATCCTGTACCGCCACTTCGGCGACCGCGAAGGCCTGGGTCGGGCCATCGGCGACCACTACGCCATCGTGCTCATGGCCCGCCTGGCCGAGCCCCTCGGCAGCGATGCGCCTCGGGACCTGCTGTGGCGCACGGTGGACACCTACCTCCAGTTCCTCGAGGACGAACCCCAGCTCTACGCCTTCCTCACGTCGGGCGGCGGCGTGCGGCCCGACGCCGAGGGCACCGGGGCGATCGTGAACGCCGTGGCGCGCGAGGTCACGGTGCGCATCGGCGACCAGCTGCGGGCCGCGGGCCTCGACGCCGGCGGCGCCGAGCCCTTCGCCCACGGCATCGTCGGGATGGTCCACCAGGCCGGCGACTGGTGGGTACGCAACCGCACGATGTCGCGCCATGCCCTCGCCACCTACCTCACGACCTTGCTGTGGAGCGGCTTCGAGGGCATCGCCCGGGAGGGCCGCGCCGACACGGCAGTGTCGTCGGGCACACACCTACACTGAGGCGTCGCGCCGACGTCGAAGGAGAGCCCCGTGCCTGCCACCGTGCCCCACCCCACCCCGCACAAGCTGCCGGAGTTCGCATCCGTCGAGGAGGAACGCCTCCACCGCAAGCAGCGCCTGGCCGCCACCTTCCGGCTCTTCGGCCGCTTCGGCTTCAACGAGGGCGTGGCCGGCCACGTCACGGCCCGGGACCCCGAGCACCCCGAGCTCTTCTGGGTCAACCCCTTCGGGCTCAGCTTCGACCTGGTTCGGGTGTCCGACCTGATCCTCGTCGACCACCACGGCATCGTGGTCGAGGGTGACTGGCCCCTGAACCAGGCTGCCTTCGCCATCCACTCCCAGATCCACGCCGCCCGCCCCGACGCCGTGGCCGCGGCCCACACGCACTCCAAGGCGGGCCGGGCCTGGTCCACCCTCGGCCGTCCCCTGGACATGATCACCCAGGACGTCTGCGCCTTCTACGACGACCACGCCGTCTTCGACGACTACACCGGCGTGGTGCTCGACGTCGAGGAGGGCAAGCGCATCGCCCACGCCCTCGGCGACAACAAGGCCGCCATCCTGCGCAACCACGGCCTGCTCACCGTCGGCGGCTCCGTCGACGAGGCAGCCTGGTGGTACATCTCGATGGAGCGGTCCTGCGAGGTGCAGCTGATGGCCGAGGCCGCCGGCACGCCCGTGCTCATCGACGAGGAGGGCGCCAAGCAGGCCCACAGCCAGGTGGGGTCGAACTTCGCCGGCTGGTTCTCCTTCCAGCCGCTCTACGACAAGATCGTCCGGGACCAGCCCGACCTCCTGGACTGACCGGCGGTGGCCGACGTCATCCCGATCAGCGACAAGCTCCGCGAGGCCCGCGAGGAGCTGCTCCGCCGGCACCTCCAGGCCCACTCGGCCGGCGACATCGACGCCGTCGTGGCCACCTTCGCCCGACCCCGCATGGAGCTCATCGCATCGGGTCGGGTCGTCGAGGGTGCCGACGCGCTCCGCGCCTACCTCCGGGAGCGCCGGCGGGCCTTTCCGGACCAGGCCTTCGAGGTGATCTGCCACCACCACAGCGACCGCGCCGTGGTGTCCGAGCACTGGATGACCGGGACCCACCTCGGGGAGGTCCACGGCGTCGAGCCGTCGGGCAAGCGCTTCAAGGCCCGGATGGCATCCATCTTCGACTTCGAGGCCGAGCAGCTGGTCAACCAGCGCCTCTACTACGACGCGGGCACCATCGCCCGCCAGCTGGCCTGATCAGGAGAGGCGGCGCAGCACCGTCGCCGAGCGGGACGACACCGACAGCCGACCGTGGACGATCGCCCGGTCGGCGAGGCCGGGGTCGGAGCTGAGCTCAAGCTCCCAGCGCTCGCCGATGGGCGGACCGGGCAGCGTCCAGTCGATGTCGGCGGCGCCCGGGTTGAGCAGCAGCAGGAAGCTCTCCCCCACGATCGGCTGGCCGCGGCGGTCGACCGACGGCATCGCCTGGCCGTTCAGGAAGATGCCGATGGCGTCGGCCAGGCCCGCCGTCCAGTCGTCGTGGGTCATGGATGTGCCGTCCGGGGTCAGCCAGCCGATGTCCGACACGTCCGAGCCGTGGATGGCGCGTCCCTGGAACCAGCGCCGGCGCCGAAACACCGGGTGCTGGCGGCGGAGGCCGACCAGGCGCCGGGTGAACTCGAGCATCTCGTGGTCGACGTCGGACCAGTCGAACCACGACAGGTCGTTGTCCTGGCAGTAGGCGTTGTTGTTGCCCCGCTGCGAGCGGCCCAGCTCGTCCCCGCCGAGCAGCATCGGCACCCCCTGGGAGCACAGCACGGTGATCAGGAGGTTCTTGGCCTGGCGGCGACGCACGTCGGCGATGACCGGGTCGTCGGTGGGACCCTCCACGCCGTGGTTCCAGGAGCGGTTGTCGTCGGTGCCGTCGCGGCCGTCCTCGAGGTTGGCCTCGTTGTGCTTGTGGTCGTAGGAGACGAGGTCGGTCAGGGTGAAGCCGTCGTGGGCGGTGACGAAGTTGACCGAAGCCGACGGCCGCCGGCTGGACGCCTCGTACAGGTCGGACGAGCCGGTGAAGCGGTAGCCGAAGTCGCGCAGGGCGGGGATGTGCTGTTGGAGCCAGTAGTCGCGGACGGTGTCGCGGAACTTGCCGTTCCACTCCGACCACAGGGGCGGGAAGTTGCCGACCTGGTAGCCCCCCTCCCCCACGTCCCACGGCTCCGCGATCAGCTTCACCTGCGAGACCACCGGGTCCTGCTGGATCAGGTCGAAGAACGCCGACAGCCGATCGACCTCGTGCAGCTCGCGGGCCAGGGTGGCGGCCAGGTCGAAGCGGAACCCGTCGACGTGCATCTGCGTCACCCAGTACCGCAGCGAGTCCATGATCAGCTGCAGCACGTGCGGGTGGCGCATGTTCATGGAGTTCCCCGTGCCGGTGTAGTCCCGGTACCGGGAGCGGTCGGACTCCTCCAGGCGGTAGTACGCCGCGTTGTCGATGCCCTTGAACGACAGCGTCGGCCCGTCGTGGTCGCCCTCGGCCGTGTGGTTGTAGACGACGTCGAGGATCACCTCGATCCCGGCGTCGTGCATGGCCTTCACCATGTGCCGGAACTCCTGGACCTGGCCACCCTCGTCCCCCCAGGCGGCGTAGCCGTTGTGCGGCGCCATGAAGCCGATGGAGTTGTAGCCCCAGTAGTTGGTGAGGCCCTTGTCGACCAGCCAGTGGTCGTGGATGAACTGGTGCGTCGGAAGCAGCTCGACGGCGGTGACGCCGAGGCGACGCAGGTGCTGGATCGCCACGGGGTGGGCCAGGCCGGCGTAGGTGCCGCGCAGGTCGTCGGGGATCCCTGGCATGCGCTGGGTGAAGCCCTTGACGTGGACCTCGTAGATGATGGTGTCCTCGAGCGGCGTGCCGGGCGCGTGGTCGTTCCCCCAGTGGAAGAAGGGGTTGACCACCACGGACTTGGGCACGTGGGGCGCGCTGTCGTCGACGTTGGGCGCCGACGGGTCGTCCAGGCGGTGCGAGAAGCAGGCCTCGTCCCAGTCCACGGCGCCGGTCACGGCCCGGGCGTAGGGGTCCATGAGCAGCTTGGCCGGGTTGCAGCGGTGGCCCGCCGCCGGGTCCCAGGGGCCGTGGACCCGGAAGCCGTAGTGCTGCCCCGGTCCCACGCCCGGCAGGTAGGCGTGCCAGCAGTGGCCGTCGACCTCGACCAGCTCGTGACGCACCTCGTCCCCGGAGCGCTCGAACAGGCAGAGCTCGACCCGATCGGCGATCTCGCTGAACAGGCTGAAGTTGGTGCCGGCGCCGTCGTACGTGGCCCCCAGCGGGTATGCCCGACCGGGCCAGATCTCGGACACCGGCGGCACGCTACCGGTGCCGCTGCGCCCGCCCGGAACCCTCAGCGGGGCCAGAACGGAGGCTTGGTGACCACCGCGGCCACCGCGGTGCCGCGGACGTCGATGTGGACCGGCGCCCCGTCCTCGATCTCCGGCGGGAGGAAGGCGAGCGCGACGCCGGCGCCCAACATGGGAGAGAAGTTGCCCGAGGTCACCAGGCCCGTGCCGACCCCGCCGACGTCGACGACGTTGCCGGTGCGGGGCGGGCGACGTCCCTCGCACACCAGACCGCGCAGGAGGCGAGCGACACCCATCTCCCGCTCGATCTCGAGCGCGGCCTTGCCCCGGAACTCGGTGTCCCAGCGCACCACCCAGCCCAGGCCGGCCTGGAGCGGCGTGATGCCGGGACCGAGCTCGTTGCCGTGCAACGGCAGCCCCGCCTCCAGGCGCAGCGTGTCACGGGCACCGAGGCCGGCCGGCTCGATCCCGGCCGCCAGCAGCG
>CAZCJT010000159.1:0-6184 GCA_964498565.1 uncultured Acidimicrobiaceae bacterium | reverse complement strand
CCCGGGCGGCCAGCAGCAGCGCCGCGGCGGCCGGGAGCAGCGCGGCGGGGCCGCCCAGACCGGCGTTCAGCGCCACCATCCCGACGAACGGGATCACCATGTAGAACTGGAAGACGGGGAAGCCGGCGTACCAGTCGGGCGTCCACCCGGCCAGGCGCAGGTCGGGCAGCAGGTGGTCGCGCAGGTAGGCGAAGGCCCAGACGTGGGCCCCCATGTCACCGCCGGCCGGGGTGGTCTCGGCCAGGATCAGGTCGGGGTGGAGCTGCCAGAAGACGAACAGGGCGCTGGCGGCGACGACGAGGACGTCGATCGTTCGTCGGGCGACCGGGCTCATGGCCGAGACATCCTCCCACCTCCGCCCACGGGGGACGGATCACCCACCGACGAGGAGGGCCACGACGGTGGTGGCGTTGAAGCCGACGTGGGCCCAGATGCTGCGCCCGAGGCGGCCCGTGCGGTGGGCGAGCACCGACAGCACCAGGCCGAAGGCGGCGAGCGCCGGCAGCTGGAGGGCCTGGAAGTGGCTCACGCCGAACAGCACGGCGGTGATGAGCATCGTGGGCCAGAGGGGCACGTGCCGGGCGAGGGTGCGCTGCAGCATCCCCCGGAAGAAGACCTCCTCGGCGAGCGGTGCGGCCACCACCACGACGAGCACCAGGATCAGCACGCCCGGGCCCTCGGCCTTGTCGGTCAGCTCCCGCGCCGGCGCCTCCAGGGCCTCCTGGTCGGTGTCGGTGAAGAGGAAGATCGGCAGCGTCACGAGCGGCACCAGCACCAGCTGGCAGGCGACGCCGATGGCCAGGCCGATCGGCACATCGGGCAGGGTCATCCACAGGCCGAGGTCGCGTCGGGGGCCGTTGCCGCGCAGGCGGGTGGCGACGAGTGGGACGCCGAGCAGCCCCAGCCAGAGCGGGACCTGCAAGAGCGCGACCTCGCCGATGGTGAGCGCGTCGGTGTCGAGCTCGGCGGCCGGGACGCCCTGGGCCAGCGCGAACAGGACGAAGCCGAGCGCCGAGGCGAGCTGGGCCACGACGAAGGCGACGACGAGGTCGACCCCGCCCCAGCGGGGCGCCGGCTCGGTCATGGGGTGCCTCAGGAGGCGATGCGGCCGATGTCGACCACGTTGCCGATGCGGCGGTCGACGAGCGACCAGCCCTTCGGCACCGACAGGCGCTCGGTGTGCTCGGCGCAGAGGTCGTACTGCATGGGGTGCGACGGGGCCAGGTGGTCGACGGTGGCGACGCGAGACGCGTAGTCGTAGGTCAGCGTCGCGACCGGGCTCCGCTGGCACGCAGGACGAGAGCAGCTGGCACTCACGGCCCGCAGGGTAGCCACGGGCGTGGTCCGAGCGGTGGACGCCCCGGGGCGGTCTCGCTGCCGTGCCTGCACGCCTCACCGTCGGTCCCGGGCCGTATCCTTGGGCCGATGCAGCCCCAGTCCCCCCCACCGCCTCCCCCGCCGCCGGGACGCGATGCCAAGGGTGGGGTGCGCGGCGCAGGCTCCCGGCTCGGCGGGATGCCTCGCTGGTCGCTGTGGGTGCTGGTCGGCGTGCTGCTCCTGGGCTTCGTCCTGGCCGGCCTCTTCCCGACCGAGCCCCGCGAGGACCTCACCTACAGCGAGTTCCGCAGCGCGGTCACCGACGGGCGGGTCGAGACCATCGAGATCGACAACAACGACGGCGACATCGACGGCGAGCTGGAGGGGGGCACGCTGTTCACCACCACCGGCCCGGTCGACGGCGGCATCCCCGACGAGGACCTGCGCATCCTGCGCGACCAGGGGGTCGAGGTCAGCTACGTGACCCCGTCGCCGAGCTTCCTCGCCGCCATCCTGCCCTACATCATCGTCTTCGGCCTCTTCATCGGCTTCTTCATCTGGATGCAGCGCCGGGCCCAGGGCCAGATGAGCGGCGTCATGAACATCGGCAAGTCCAAGGCCAAGCCCTACGACACCGAGCGCCCCGGCACCACCTTCGACGACGTCGCCGGCTACGAGGGCGTCAAGCAGGAGATCACCGAGGTGGTCGACTTCCTGCGCCACCCGGAGAAGTTCGCCGAGATCGGCGCCCGCATCCCCAAGGGCGTGCTGCTCGTCGGCCCTCCCGGCACCGGCAAGACCCTGATCGCCCGGGCCGTGGCCGGCGAGGCCGGGGTGCCGTTCCTGTCGGTCACCGGCTCGGACTTCATGGAGATGTTCGTGGGCGTCGGCGCCAGCCGCGTGCGCGACCTGTTCCAGACGGCCAAGAAGATGGGCAAGGCCATCATCTTCGTGGACGAGATCGACTCCATCGGTCGCAAGCGCGGCGCCGGGCTCGGCGGCGGCCACGACGAGCGGGAACAGACGCTCAACCAGATGCTCTCGGAGATGGACGGCTTCGAGGCCACCGAGGGCATCGTGATGATGGCCGCCACCAACCGGCCCGACATCCTCGATCCCGCCCTGCTCCGGCCCGGGCGCTTCGACCGCCAGGTCGTCGTGCCGCTCCCGGAGGCCGAGGAGCGCCTCGCCATCTTGAAGGTGCACTGCAAGTCCAAGCGCGTCGCCGGCGACGTCGACATGCACACCGTGGCCAAGGGCACGCCGGGCATGAGCGGCGCCGACCTGGCCAACCTGGTCAACGAGGCCGCCCTGTTCGCGGTGCGGGCCGGCGACGAGGCCATCCACATGCGCCACTTCGAGATGGCGCGGGACCGGGTCCTGATGGGTCAGCGGCGCGAGTCCATGGCGCTCTCGGACCACGAGAAGGAGGCCATCGCCTACCACGAGGCCGGCCACGCCGTGTGCGCCGCGGTCCTCCCCCACGCCGACCCCGTGCACAAGGTGACCATCCTGCCCACCGGCATGGCCCTCGGCGTGACCCAGCAGCTCCCCGAGGAGCGCCACATCTACCGCCAGGACTACATCGAGGACTCCCTCGTGGTCCGCATGGGCGGCCGCATCGCCGAGGAGATCATCTACGGCGTCTACTCCACCGGCGCCAACAACGATCTCACCGGTGCCACCGACCTGGCCACCAAGATGGTGCGCGAGTGGGGCATGTCCGAGCGGGTCGGGCCCCAGGCGTGGAGCGGGGGCAACCAGATGTTCCTCGGCGAGTCGATGATGAGCGCGAAGGAGTACTCCGACGACACCGCCCGGGTGATCGACGAGGAGGTCGAGCGGATCCTGCGCGAGCAGGAGCAGCGCTGCCGGGACACCCTCCACGAGCACCGCAACGGCCTCGACCTCATCGCCCGAGCCCTGCTCGAGCGGGAGACCATCGACGGCGCCGAGGTCACCCGGCTCATCGACCTGGGCCGGGGTGCCACAGGCGACGTGCCCGAGCGCCAGGCCGTCACCACCGACTAGTCGAGGTCATCCTCCGGCCCGGGTGGGAGGGGCTGACCGTCCGGGTCGGCCGGAGGCGAGACGTGGTCGTGGCAGCCCTCGGGCACCGAGCCCGGGTCGCGGAGCTCGGCCAGGGCGGCCCAGATGTCGGTAGCGGTGGCCGGGCCGAGGAAGCTGGCCCGCACGACGCCCTCGGCGTCGGCCATCACGGTGGTGGGCACGCCGTCGATCCGGTAGCGGTCGTGCAGCTCGCGCTGCGCGCCGACCTCCACCTCCTGGACCGCGACCGCCGCGGACTCGAGGACCCGGACCTTGTCCCAGACCCCCGCGCACGTCGAGCACGTGGCGGAGGAGAACACGGCCACCAGCCACTCGGCGTCGGGACGCTCGAAGTCGGGGCGGTGGAGCTGGGCCGGCACGTTGTAGCCGGTGCGGACGGGCGCGGCCGGGGCCTGTCGGCGTTGGACGACCAACGCCACGATCACGGCCACCACGGCCACGACGCCCACGATCACGAGGCGCTCCATCAGCCGCCCTCGGCCGGCCCGCCGTCGTCGCCGGAGGCGCCGGCCTCGCCTTCGGGGTCGACGACGATGGTCTGGTCGGGCTCGGGCAGCTCGACGTCGTCGGGCGCCTGCGGGATGCCCTCGTCGTCGGTGACCGGCGCCTCGTCCAGCTCGTCGCCGAGATCGACGTCGGCGGCGGCGTCGACCGGGTCGGCCGGCACCCGCGCCCCCTCGGGCGACGGCACCCCGACGCCGATGGACAGGCCCCGCTGGTCCTCCCCGAGCTGGGCGAGCACCCGCTCGACCACGATGGGCTCGGTGGCCCGCACCACGATGGCCAGGTCGTCGCGGTTCTTGATCTGGCGGGTCAGGTCCAGGTTGAGCCGCTCCCCCGCCTCCACGACGAGGTCCTGCATCTCCGACACGGGCAGCTCCTGGCCACCGACGACGGCAAGGACGTCGACCTCGGTGAGCACCTCGGGGTCGAGGTTGACGATGGTGATCGACTCGGCGCTCTCGGCTGCGGTGCTGCCGGCGGCGAAGGTCCACTCGGGCGACTCGACCGGCGATCCGGTGGTGACCGACAGCCCCCGCCGCCCCTCCGGTCGTCGCGACGAGAGGACCCGCTCGGCCACGACGGGGATGTCGTTGGCCGACCGGACCACCACCGAGTGGGGGACGTTGGCGGGCAGCCGGCCGTCCTCGTTCATGTCGACGGTGGCGTGGGAGCCGGGGGCGATGCTCAGCTCGACGGGCGCCGGGATCCCGTTCTCCTCGGGCCGGTCGAGCCGGAAGCCGATCTCGACCTCGGCCAGCTCCTCGGTCGGGTTGTAGACGACGAAGCGCTCCCGGAAGTCGTCGGAGACGACGCCGTCGGCGAAGATCCACGCCCGCTGCGGCTCGGGGACGCCGAGCTGGACGGTGAGGCCTCGGTCGCCCTCCTCCTCGTTCACCCGCACGATGCGGTCGACGACCAGGCGCCCGGCCCGGGTCCGCAGCGTCGCCGCCACCTCCTCGCGTCGGGTGACGTCGTCGCCGAGGTCGATGCCCAACGTGCTGCGTCCGGGCACGACGAGGCCGCCGGCGAAGCGACCCGGCTCGCGCACCGTGTCCTCGGTGGAGAACACCCCTTCGACGATGGCGTCGTCGGGAAAGGGGTTGAACAGCACCAGGAGCTCGCGCGACTCCCGGGCCGTGGTGCCCCAGGCGAAGTGCCACTCGTCGCTCGCACCCGTGGCGCAGGGCTTGGCATCGATGCCGTGGATGCTGCGGACCTCGTGCTCGACGACGAGACCGCCGCCGTCGGACTCCACCAGCGCCGACGCCACCGGTGCGGTCACGAGCTCGGTCATCGCCAGGCGGACCCGGCTGCGGGGGGCGATCTCGATGCTTCGCTCGACGGGCTCGGCGCTCACCGGCGCGTCGTCGGCCGGGGTCTGCTCGCCACCCTCGGCCTCGTCGGTCTGGTCACCCTCCGCGTCGTCGGCGGGCGCCTGCTCCTCCCCTTCCGACTCGGCGTCACCCCCGGCCTCGGCCTCGGGGTCGAGGGCGTCGGCCTCGGCGTTGGGCGCCGGCGGCGCGATGGTGCCGGGGAAGGCGGTGACGTCGACGTCGAGCGGGCGCTCGGTGGTGTTGAGCATGGTCACGACGTGATCGGCGAAGGCGTCGCTGTCGGCGGTGCCGCCGGCGCAGAACCACGTGGACGCGAGGGCCGTGTCGGTGGGTGCCATGGGGAACTCCGACTGCTCGACCCGGGCCTCGGCCACGACGTCCTCCGCCGACGGGTCGCGGTCGAGGGCGATCCCGGCGACCACGAAGGCGGCGAGGAGGACGAGCACGGGGATGCGGCGGTTCACGGCTGTTGCTCCTGCTCCTCGGGGGCGTCACCCGGGTCCGGTGCGTCGTCGAGCTCGTGGAGCAGCGTCGGGGTCGGGTCGTCCGGCCACTCCTCGGCCGGGGCCAGCCAGCTCGATGCCTCGGCCGGCGCGTCGACGGTCGGGTCGTCGCCGGCCGCATCGATCGCCGGAGTGGTGGAGAGCGCCGGCTCGGGCGCCGGCCCGGCCGGGGTGAGCCTCGCCGGCGGGCTGAGCTCGGGAACCGTCGGGTCACCACGGCGCAGACGACGGGCGAACCGGACGGCCACGAGCCAGAACAGCGCCTGGAACGCGAGCACGCCGTAGCGCACCGGCTGGGTGTCGTAGCGCAGGACCGCCGACCCGCTGGTGGCGGGCTCGAAGCCCTGGGCCCAGCCGAACAGCTTCTCCGCCGGCGCTCGGCGGCCCTCGATCAGGAGCTGCCAGCGGTCCGACGCCGCGGCGGAGTGCAGGATCCGGCCGCCGGCCGACACGTCG
>CAZCJT010000158.1:0-6218 GCA_964498565.1 uncultured Acidimicrobiaceae bacterium | reverse complement strand
CGGCGCCGGCGTGAACCGGGCGGCGCTGGCCACGGCCGGCAGCAGGGAGAAGACGGCCGCCTCGGCGCCCGGTGCCCGGAAGTACGGCGCGGTGGCGCACAGGACCAGACCGTCGACCAGCTCGCGGTGGCGGTGCCACGTGAGCAGCGCGATCGGTCCGCCCATCGAGTAGCCGACCGGCGTGATGCGGTCGATGCCGAGCACCTCGCACAGCGCGGCCACGTCGTCGGCGCAGTCGGCGAGCCGGAAGCGCCGACGGGACCGCAGGCCCCGACCGTGGCCGCGGTGGTCGATGGCGATGACGCGGTGGCGCCGGCCGAGCGCCTCGTAGCAGGCGAACCAGTTGAGGTCGGCCGACACGGTCCAGCCGTGCAGGAGCACGACGACCGGTGCTCCCGGCGGGCCGGGCAGCTCGCGGACGAAGGTCGTGCCCCGACCCGGCAGCTCGATCGTGCGACCCGGCGGCAGCCGGATCCCGGCCGGCGCGGTGCTCACGAGATGCCGGCGACCTCGACCGTAAGCTCGGCGCCGGTGGGTGTGGTGTAGGCGGCCTTGTCGCCGACCTTCTTGCCCAGGAGCGCAGAACCCAGCGGAGAACCCGGGCTCATGACCTCGAGGTCGCTGCCCCGTTCCTCGATGGACCCGATGAGGAAGCGCTCGGTGTCGTCGTCGCCGTCGTAGCGGATCTCGACCACGGACCCGACCCGGACCTCGTCGCTGTCGGTGGGGTCGACGATGACGTGGTTCTCGATGAGGGCGTTGAGGTGCATGATCCGCCCCTCCATCTTTCCCTGCTCCTCCTTGGCGGCGTGGTAGTCGCCGTTCTCGGACAGGTCGCCCAGCTCGCGCGCCGCCTCGATCTTGCGGGCGATGTCGACGCGCCCGCGGGTGGTGAGGTCGTCGTACTCGGCCTTGAGCCGGTCGTACGCCGCCTGCGTCAGCTCGTGCGTGTCAGCCATCCGGCGAGTGTATTTGCGCCGTGCTCGGCGACCGGAAGAACCTCTTGCCATGTCGAAGCACAGGATCGCCGTCATCGGTGGGGACTACATCGGCCCCGAGGTCGTCGCCGAGGGGCTGAAGGTCATGGAGGCGGCCGGCGTCGACCTCGAGACCACCGACTTCGACCTCGGCGCTCAGCGCTGGCAGCGCGACGGCGAGGTGCTGTCGGACGAGACGATGGAGGAGTTGCGGGGCTACGACGCCATCTACCTCGGCGCCGTCGGCGGCGTGCCCGGCGAGATCCCCGGCGGCCTCATCGAGCGGGGGATCCTGCTCAAGATGCGCTTCGAGTTCGACCAGTACATCAACCTGCGCCCGTTCCTGCTCACCGAGCAGGGCATCGACTTCCAGGTCATCCGGGAGAACACCGAGGGCACCTACGCCGGCGAGGGCGGGTTCCTGCGCAAGGGCACCCCCCACGAGATCGCCACGCAGGGCTCGGTCAACACCCGCCACGGCGTCGAGCGGTGCATCCGCTACGCCTTCGACCTGGCCGAGACCCGTGACCGCAAGAAGCTCACGCTCGTGCACAAGACCAACGTGCTCACCTTCGCCGGCGACCTGTGGCAGCGCACCTTCGACGCGGTGGCCGCCGAGCACCCCGACGTCGAGACCGGCTACCAGCACATCGACGCGGCGTGCATCCACTTCGTCCAGGACCCCCAGCAGTACTCGGTGATCGTCACCGACAACCTCTTCGGCGACATCCTCACCGACCTCGGCGGCGCCATCTCCGGGGGCATCGGCCTGGCCAGCAGCGCCAACATGAACCCCGACCGCACGGCGCCGTCGATGTTCGAGCCCGTCCATGGCTCGGCCCCCGACATCGCCGGCCAGGGCAAGGCCAACCCGACCGCCGCCATCCTGTCCGCCGCGATCATGCTGGAGTTCCTGGGCGAGGACGACGCCGCTGCCCGCATCCGCGCCGCCTGCGAGGACGCCCCCCAGGGGTCCACCACCGAGATCGGGGACGAGATCGCCCGGCGGGTCCGGGCGTAAAGTCGTCCAGTCACGTCCGAACGAAGGAACGCCATGCCCATCACCCCCACGGCCAAGATCTGGATGAACGGCGAGCTCGTCGATTGGGACGCCGCCAACATCCACGTCCTCACGCACTCGCTGCACTACGGCATGGGCGTGTTCGAGGGCATCCGGGCCTACGAGACCTCGGCCGGGGCCGGCATCTTCCGTCTCACCGAGCACATCGAGCGGCTGCACAACTCCGCCCGCATCATGATGATGGAGCTGCCCTACGGCGTCGATGAGCTGGTCGAGGCGACCAAGCTGGTCGTGCGCGAGTCCGGGCTGCCGTCGTGCTACATCCGGCCCATCGCCTACTACGGCTACGGCGAGATGGGGCTCAACACGCTGCCGTGCTCGGTCGACGTCGCCATCGCCTGCTGGCCATGGGGCGCGTACCTCGGCGACGACGCTGCCACCAAGGGCGTGCGCATGAAGATCTCGTCGTGGACCCGCCACGAGCACAACACGATGCCGCCGGCATCCAAGACCACCGGCAACTACGTGAACTCCAGCCTGGCCAAGGTCGAGGCGCTGAAGGCCGGCTACGACGAGGCCATCATGCTCAACCCGCAGGGCCTGGTCGCCGAGTGCACGGGCGAGAACATCTTCGTGTCCCGCCACGGCAAGCTGATCACCCCGCCCATCACGTCCGGCGCGCTCGAGGGCATCACCCAGTCGGCCGTGATGGCCATCGCCGAGGACCACGGCTTCGAGGTCGTCATCGGTGAGCTGGCCCGCTCCGACCTCTACATCGCGGACGAGATGTTCGTGTGCGGCACGGCGGCCGAGGTGTCGGCCGTCAACAGCGTCGACGACCGCCCCGTCCCGTGCCCGGGGCCGATGACGGCCACCATCGCCGAGGAGTACTCCAAGCTCGTCCGCGGCGAGATCCCGAAGTACAAGGAGTGGGTGGAGCTGGCGTGATGGCCGAGCCGCGCCTGCCCGACCACGTCGACATCTTCGACACGACGCTGCGGGACGGCGCCCAGTTCGAGGGCATCTCGCTGTCGGTCGACGACAAGCTCCGCATCGCCGAGCAGCTCGACCACCTCGGCGTCCGGTGGATCGAAGGCGGCTACCCGCAGGCCAACCCGAAGGACCAGGAGTTCTTCGAGCGGGCACCGCAGGAGCTCGACCTGCGCACCGCGGAGCTCGTCGCCTTCGGGTCAACGCGCAAGCCGCTCGGGAGGAGCGACAGCGACCCCACACTCGAGGCGCTCGTCGGTGCCGGCACGACGACCGCCTGCATCGTGGGCAAGTCGTGGGACTTCCACGTCACCGATGCCCTGGGCACCACCCTCGACGAGGGGGTCGCCATGGTGCAGGACTCCGTCCGGTTCCTGCGGGCCGCCGGCCTGCGCGTCTTCTTCGACGCCGAGCACTGCTTCGACGGCTACAAGGCCAACCCCGAGTTCGTGTTCCGCGTCCTCGAGGCCGCGGCCGTCGAAGGCGCCGAGTGCCTCGTGCTGTGCGACACCAACGGCGGCTCGCTGCCCCACGAGGTGCAGCGGATCACCGCCGAGGTGCGTGACCACTTCGGGGCCGACGTGCAGATCGGCATCCACACCCAGAACGACACCGGCTGCGCGGTGGCCAACTCGATCGCCGCGGTGGTCGGCGGGGCCACCCACGTGCAGGGCACGATCAACGGCTACGGCGAGCGGACCGGCAACGCCAACCTCATGACCTGCATCCCCAACCTCGAGCTGAAGATGGGCGTGCGGTGCCTGCCCGATGGTCGCATCGAGCGGCTGACCTCGGTGTCCCGCCACGTCAGCGAGCTGGTGAACCTTCCACCCCACGCGGCCGATCCCTACGTCGGCGCGTCCGCGTTCGCCCACAAGGGCGGACTGCACACCTCGGCCCTGGGCAAGGTCGGATCCAAGTCCTACGAGCACGTCGACCCGGCCGCCATCGGGAACCACACCCGCGTGCTCGTGTCCGACCTCGGTGGCCGGGCCGGCATGAGGATGAAGGCGGAGGAGTTCGGCATCGAGCTCGACGCCCAGGCCTCCGCCGAGCTGGCCAAGAGGGTGAACGACCTCGAGGCCCGTGGCTACGTGTTCGAGGCGGCCGACGCCTCACTCGAGCTGCTCATGCGGCGCACCCTCGGCGAGGTGGACCCCTTCCGCACCGAGTCCTACCGGGTCACCTCGTACCACCGCGAAGGCGAAGCGCTGGCGCTCGCGGCGGCTGCCGCCGAAGGGGTGGTCGACCTGTCCACCGAGGCCACGGTGAAGATCTGGGTGGGCGACGAGCGCCGCATCGCGGTCGGCGAGGGCAACGGCCCCGTCCACGCCCTCGACCAGGCGCTGCGCCGGGCCCTGAACGGGCACTTCCCGGGCATCGACGACATCCACCTGGTCGACTTCCGGGTCCGCGTCCTCGACACGAGCGTCGGCACCGAGGCCGTCACGCGGGTGCTCATCGAGACCTCCGACGGCGAGCAGTCGTGGTTCACGGTGGGCGTCTCGGAGAACATCATCGAGGCGTCGTGGACGGCCCTGATCGACGCCATCGTCTACGGGCTGCGGCGCGGCGCCGCGTAGCATCACGGCCGTGGCAGCCCCCGAGCACGTCCCGATCGATCCCCTCGAGGATGTCCGCACCTACGGCTCCCCGCCCCGGCGGGCCGACAGCTGGCGCGCCGACCGCCCGGCCGACTTCGCCGACGACCACCGCCAGCCCACGGGCGACCTGCTGGGGAGCCCGGGTCCCGACCAGGGCTATGCGCTGCGACTCGCCCGGGTGCTCGAGTCCGAGCTGCAGCTGGCCGAGGGCGAGCACGCCAAGGACGCCCTCGCCGGCATCGTCGCCATCGGCCTGAAGCGGGCCTCGCTCCTCGGCCGGGCCCCGGTGATCCACGACCTGCGCATCGCCGCCACCATCTTCGGCTTCCTCGACCCGTCCCCCGACCGGGAGCTGGTCGCCCTGCGCCACCGCCTGTTCGAGGAGGTGTCGCACTTCCACCACTACATGGAGCTCCGGCGCCTCGTCGACATGGTGCCGGCCGAGGTCCTGCGCCAGACGCCCCAGCAGGTCACCGAGGCCTACGGCCGGGGCTGGCGGGCGCTCGTCGACCTGGACCGGGCGCCCACCGGGGAGACCCTCCGGGGCTCCTGAGTCGAACACACGTTGCGTTCCGGGCCCCCGGGGCGTACCGTCGCCCGTAGGCACTGGGGGAGGTGCCGAGACAACCGACAACCAGAACGGCGCCATCATGGCCTCCACGACGATCCCGACGACCACGACCAGTGGCGACTCCGAGGCGATGCTGCGCAGCACGGTCGGCCCGCTCGACGAGGCGAACCGCACCGCATCCGTCCGCATCGGCGGCTCGCTCTGCGCCATCACCGCCGCCGACCACGCCCGCCAGCTCGGCGACCTGGTCGACCAGGGCTACACCGACGTCCGTGTCGAGCTCGAGGGCCTGCTGCTGTGCACCTCCGACGGCCTCGACCTCTGGGACGACCTGCAGCACCGCCTCGACCCCGTCGACGGTCACCTCACCCTGTCCGGCGCCTCCGGCGTCGTGCGCCGCGTGCTCGACGTGGTGACCAGCTCGGCCATGCACTTCTGCCCCACGGTCGTCCCCGCCGCCTGATCGGCGACCGGTCGGGCGACTCCCCGGCCTCCACCACCGGCTTGCCAAGGCACTGGCCGGTCAGCGCTCGGCGAGCTCGGTCAGCCGGGCGAGCAGCCGGGTCCATCCCGTGGAGATGTGCTCCTCGATGGTCGTGTCGACGCGACCCCTGGCCATCTGCTCCACCCGCACCTCGGAGCCGAGCGCGGTGCGCTCGATCGTGACGGTGATGGAGCCGGCGTACGCGCCCGGCACGAGCACGCTGCCGATCTCGAGCCGCTCCGGCGGGTCGAAGGCCCGGATCGTGCCGTGCAGCGACCCCGTCTGCCTGCCGTCCGCGACGTCGGGGCCCGACCACACCCGTCCGCCCAGTCGGGCGTCGAGGCGCATGGGCTCCGCGCCCGGCGCCAGGTAGGGCTCGCCCCACCACTCGCTGGTGCGGGCCACCAGCGCGTGCCACACCTGCTCGGGCGGGACGGCCGCCGCGGCCGTGGTGACCACGGAGGTCTCGTCCCCCGGATCGGCCACTCGCGTGGCGTGGGTCGGCTGGTCGTCGATCTGGCTGCCCGGCACCGCTCCAGGGTTGCATGCGCCCGCCCCCGGGTCGGGGACC
>CAZCJT010000157.1:0-6234 GCA_964498565.1 uncultured Acidimicrobiaceae bacterium | reverse complement strand
CCCGTCGGCTCCACCTGCACGCCTACCACGGCCACGGGCGGCCGCAACCGGACGGCTCGACCCACTCCCTCGCTTCGCGTCGGTCGCTAGGGCCCGCTGCGCTCTCGCCTTCCCCGGTTGCCCCCGCCCTCGCTGGGCCGTGGTCGAGACGGCGTGCAGCCGACGGGAAGAACCGGCGCCGCCAGCTGCCTCGACCCACGCCGGTCCCAGGAGCGAACCATGACCACCCCCGACACCACCCTCACCTTCTACGCCGCCGAGCCCGACCCCGCCTCGCAGCTGTTCCCCGAGCCGATCGACGGCCGCTTCTCACGCCTCGCCTGGCTCCCCCAGCTCGGCCCCACCGCCTGGCTGATCTGGTCCGCCGTCGCTACCGACGCCCGCACCAACAGCCCCACCATCACCACCCTGACCCAGCTCGCCGCCGATCACGGCGTGGGCGCCGAAGTCGCCCGACGAGCCATCGGCCGCCTCGAGCGGTTCAGCATCGCCACGCTCGTCTCGATCGATATCTGGACGGTGCGCCGCACCGCAGCACCGCTCAGCGGCGCCCAACTCCGCCGCCTCCCCGGCCGAGTCGCCGGCATCCAAGCCGACCTCATCCGCACCTACGCCAACGACCGAGCCATCACCCGCCGCCGCTGAGCAGTGCCCGCAGGGCCCGGGCCCCGAAACGGGGCCCGGGCCAACCCGCCGTCTGGGCGCCCTGTCCGTGACCGCACCTCGGTGGCGACCGGTCAGGTCACCGGCGCCCAGAGCGATGTCCGACGTGCAGGCTGCGTCTGGATCCGCCAGGGCCGCCGGATCGCTGATGGCGGCAGGCCTCTCCACGTTCCTGCGACTTCCGTGAACGTGGACACATGCCGCGAGTGGTGTAATTTCCGCAGTTCATAGGGGTGGGAGCGTTGACCCGGCGGGTGCGATGGTCGCCTCGCCCGCCGGCGAGCAAGTGGCGAAACCGACGCCCGACGACACCAACGACAAAGGAAAACCATGACTCTGAGGAACAAGGTCGGCGCCGGAATCGCCGCGGCAACGTTCGGGGTGCTCGCGATGGGCGGTACCGCTTCTGCGCGACACGCCCACTTCGTCGTCATCGACAACCCGGCGACAGGCGAGACCACGTGCCAGTACATCGGTAGTGGACAGACCAGCATCGCCGATCCCGGCCACGGCGGCTACCACCAGATCCACGAGAACGTCCACACGGGCACGCCCGGCAAGGACGGTCGCGGTACGACCGTCGACAGGGACACCAACGAAGAGGGCTACGACTGCGAAACGGTGCGCCAGCCGTAAGACCGCACAAGGGGAAGACTGCGTCACGTGCGTAGTCGGCAAGATTGAGCTTGGGCTTTGACCCCGTCAGATGCGACAGCGCCGTCCGAGATGGGCGGCGCTGTCTGCGTCTACGGGGAACCTTTCGGTCGTCACATCAACTCCTGACCGATTGGCCCGCTCGCCAACGCGGAAGCGAAGGCAGGCCGATCAGCAAACATCTGCCTCAGATCGACGTCCCGAGTCCGCCAGCATCTCACCGGAACCGATGCGCCATGGGTAGCCGGCGTCCGCTTCATCCCCGTCGGGTAGCCCGCATGCGGACGGACCGATGAGCCGTCACGGCTGTTCCCCCGGCCTGCTCTGTGCGGTCAGGTGGGCTGACGGTCACGAAGCGCGCACGGTCCTTCCCGGCGGCGATGGCCGATGGGGGCGCAGACCCGTTTCCAAGCGGAGATTTAGAGATGTGCCTTCGAGGTCTTTAGATATGGCGCTTTCGAGGCGATTAGATCCCGTGCGTCGGTGGGGATGAGGCCGTGGTTCGTGTCCGGGCTACCCCTGTCACCTTGGCGGCCCACCGAGCGTGTGCAGCCTGACGGGTCAAGCCGACCTGGCCGGCGATGCGTGCCCACGAGTGCCCCGCGGTGCGTGCGGTGTGCACGGCCTCGTCGAGGGCACGCTGGGCGGCATCGGCAGCTCGAGCGGCCGTGTGAAGGTCGGGCAGGGATCGGATTTGGTCGATGTGGTGTTCCCAGGGGGCCAGGAGCAGGTCCTCGACGGTCTCGTCGAGCATGTCGTGGCCAGGGGAGTGGTCGGGGTCGATGTCGGCGATCGCCTGGTGGTCGACGATGTCGCCCCGCCACCCGCACTCACACGCCGCCCGCCACCGGCCCGTCGGGTCGGGAAGCCCCGACATCCACGACGCGCACCACCACGAACCGGTCTTCTCGTCTCGGGCGAAGAAGTCTCCGTCCGGTTCGGCCTCGAGTTCTCGCTCCATGTACCCCTCATGGCCGGGGGCGTCGTCGGCGATACGTCCCATCGCCCACATGCTCCACCACAAACCCCCAAGTGTCAAAGACCTTTGACGCCCTTGTGGGTGGACTGGGGCCGGGCGATCGTGGGACGTCAGGACTCGGTGTCGGTGTCGGTGTCGGTGTCGGAGCGACGTGGTGGGGTGGGGCCACAGCAGCGCTTGTACTTGTCGCCTGAGCGGCACCAGCACGAATCGTTGCGGCCCGGCGGCCACCCGATCGTCTCGCCGAGACGCAGAAGTTCGGCTGCGTAGCTGGCCCGGGCGGGACCGTCGCCGGCGTTGAGGTCGTGGGCTTGGGCGTGGTTGACGAGCCCGGCGACTGTGAACGCCACGATCGAGGGGTTGTGGCCGTGCCGGCCGGCCACCGCCTTGGCGTGGGCTTCGATGCGACGGTTGTATGCGCCCACGTCGCCGTCGGCGGCGAAGCCGTCGAAGTTCGGCCAGTGCGCCACCGCTTCGGGATACTGCTCCGGCGGGAACCATCCGATCCCGACCCTGACCGGCGCGGCCGGAACCCGTCTTGGCGGGCGGGTGGGCTGTGGAGCCGACGGCACCGACGATGCGCGTGTACGGGGCCGGGTGATCGTGGCGGGTGGCCGGTCGGGGTGGTAGCCGCAGTGCGCGCAGGCCATGTCGTGGTCGGGTCCATGGCCGCCTTCGTCGGGCCATGGTCGGGGCGGCGGTCTCGTCCAGGCCGCCTCGAACCCGGCGACCCGGTCGACCAGGTCCTCGTCAGGGCGCTGGCCGAGCGTGTCCCACAGGGATCTGGTGATGTCGAGGAGCTGGCCGATCACCTGGTCGTGATCGCCGGTGGCGATTGCCACGTCGATGCCGTCGGTGGCCCAGCGCAGGGCCAGGCCGGGGTCGACGTTGCGGTAGGTGAACGCGGCCGAGTTGTACAACCACACGTCGTCGGGGTCCCGGTCCCGGAGCTGGGAGTACAAGGCGGCGGCGTCGTCGAGGCGTCCGGAGTCGACGAGGATCTCGGCGATGTCGGCCTCCGGGTCGGGTCGGGACCGGTAGCCGGCGGCGATCGAGTCCCGTCGGGCCGTGATCGCCTCGTCCCACCGGCCCGCACGGCGCAGCGCCTGATGCAACTCGTCGAACACATCACCGAGATCGAGGTGATGGGCCACGCAGGGATGGTCGGCCAACGCCTGCCACGCCGCCGCCACCTCGTCGCCCGACGCCCGCTCCCGGGACAGCCGTCGGGCCGTGTCGTGGAGAGTATCGACCTGGCGGAACGACTCCTCCAACCCGATGGGGCTGTCCGCCCCGCTCATGGCTGGTCCCTCGGCCCGGTCGCCACGTGGCCCAGGGCGTCGAGGCCTGCCTGCCGGCCGACCGGAGTCAACCCCAGCCCGGCATCGTCGTAGGGACCGTCGCGGTCGATGGTCAGGCCGAGCGAGCGGGCCAGGTTCGTGGTCACATGCCACGACGAGCTGATCGTGCGCTCATCGGGCGGATCGCCGGTGCCGGCGCTGTGCCAGCCCTCCTCGGTCACCACCGCCGTCACCGTCTCGGTCAACTCGCTGCGGGTCACCCGCTCGGCGGTGACCAACAACCCGAGCGTCACGATGCCGCACACCGCGTCGAAGGGATGGTGGGGGATCAGGCCCCGAACCAGATGCCCCCACAACACGCCCGGGTCGGCCAACGCCGTCTTCCCGGCCGCGGTCAACACCAGACGACCCTTGGACGTGCGAGCCAGACGCCGGCCGGTCAGCAGCGCTCTGACCTGGTGCAGGTCGTACACGTCGTACTCCGAACTGGGCGCAGCGAAGTAGTCCGGGTACCCGAACCGGGGTGCGGCTTCTCGCACCAGGGCCCGGTTCAGGTTGCCGGTCTGGGTCAAGGGTTGCCCGCCGTCGGCGAGGCGGCCGAGCAGCCAGCCGAGGCGGGCATCGAGCACCTCGACGGCGGCATCCTCGGGCGGGTCGATCGGTTCGGCCAGCGCGTCGAGCAGTGGTTCGATCAGGCGCCGTCGGGTCGGGCTGGGGGTGCGGTTGTGCCAGGTGTCGAGCCGCTCGGTCCGGATCGCGTCCAGCCACGACCCCGGGCCGTCATGGCGGTCCGGGCCGGTCAGCCAGGCATCGACCAGGGCCGCCTGGCGGGTCTTTGAGCCCCGGGACCCGGGAACCAGGTCCCCGGCGACGATCGCCATCTCCAACATGTCCACCGTGGACTCCCACGCCTCGGCCTCCACCCAGCCCATCACCGCCCCGAAGCTGATCGAGTTGGTGGCCGGGACCACCAGGCCCGAAGCCACATCGGCGTCCCGGTAGGCGCGGTGTCCCGCCTCCATCGACTCCCCGAACGCGTCGATCACCCCGCGCGTCGTCTCCGACCGGGCGATCGTCGCATACCGGGCCAAGTCCAGGCGGTCCAGGGCCACCGCCAACGCCGACGCGATGGCGTGATGATGGGCCGTGTCGGTCATGAACTTGACCGGCAACGTGTACCAACAGAACCGCTGCAACCGGGCCTGGGTGATCATCGACGGGCCCTCACCCGCGGTCAGCGCGTCCAACGCCGCCTCGGCGTCACCAGCCAACGCCGGGTCCTCGACGCGCAACTGCTCGATCACCGCATCGACCACAGCCCCATCACCCGTCACCGGCCCATTGTCGCCGACCGATCGCCGATCAGATGACCGGCAACACCTCGACCCCGATGTAGACGGCCAACGTGGCGGGGCGGCCCAGCCCCAGCGGGACCGGGCCTGTGCGTCGCGCCGGTACCCGGCGGCCGTGACCACCCGCGCCAGAACCCCGGGGTGGGCGGTGCCAGCCCGGTACCAGGGGCCCAGGCCGGTGGGGGACCAGGCCGGGGCCAGACCGGTCCCGGGGCGTCAAGGGTCGCTGCGAGCCTGCGCTGCAGCTCCTCCTTCGTCGTCGCTTCACTCCGGTTCTCGCTCTCACTGCGTTCGCCCCTTGACCCACCCGGTCCCTGGCCTGGCCGGTTCGCCGACAGCGAACGAAGCAGCCGCTTCGTTCGCCCAAGCGAACCAACCCCGGATCATCCAGACCAGGAGGGCACCCGCCATGACCGCCACCGCCGACAAGGCCGAACAGCTCCTCGACCAGCTGCATGCCGGCATCGCCGAGCTCACCAACAGCACCGCGTGGACCGCGTGGCTCGACGTCGCCCGCAGCTTCCACACCTACAGCGTCAACAACACGATTTTGCTCTGGTCCCAGCGGCCCGACGCCACCTTCGTCTGCGGATACCAGGGCTGGCGTCGCCTCGGCCGGCAGGTCCGCAAAGGCGAACGAGGTCTGCGGATCCTGGCCCCGATGACCGCCAAGGTCACGGAGGACGACACCGGCGAACAGCGTCGCATCATCCGCGGGTTCCGGCCCGTGGCCGTGTTCGACATCACCCAAACCGAAGGCGACCCCCTCCCCGAAGCCCCCGTCAAGCCTCTCGCCGGTGACGCCCCCCGCCTGCTCCGCCAGCGTCTCGCCTGCCTCATCCGGGCCCAAGGCTTCCGCTTCACCATCGGCGACCTGCCCCCCGGACACGGCGACGCCAACGGCCTGACCGACTGGGGCACCCGCACCGTCACCGTCCGCGCCGACCTGACCGATGCACAGGCGGCCAAGACCACCGCCCACGAACTCGCCCACGTCCTCATGCACGACCCCACCAGCGGCGCCCGCCCGACCCGGGAGGTGTGCGAGATCGAAGCCGAATCCGTCGCCTACCTGCTCTGTGGCCACGAAGGCCTCAACACCGCCGACTACAGCCTCGGCTACGTCGCCGGCTGGGCCGCCGGCGACCACGACGCCATCGTCGCCACCGCCGGGCGAGTCCTCGACACCGCCCGCACCGTCATCGACCGGCTCACCTGAACCGCCCTGGGTCTGATGGAGGCTCGGGCTATTGGTTTCCAACCAGTGGCTGGTCGGGCTGTGGGG
>CAZCJT010000156.1:0-6237 GCA_964498565.1 uncultured Acidimicrobiaceae bacterium | reverse complement strand
GCAACGCTCGGCGCAAGACGGGCGAGGCCCGCCGGCGCGCCGTCGAGGGCGTGGCAGCAGAGCTCGATCGGGCCGTCGCCGCCGTCGATGCCCGCCGGGCGTCGACGGTCGTGCCGACGTACCCGGCGGAGCTGCCGATCACGGCGCGCCGCGACGAGCTGCTCGGGGTGCTGCGCGACCACCAGGTGGTGATCGTCGCCGGCGAGACCGGATCGGGCAAGAGCACCCAGCTCCCCAAGCTGTGCCTGGAGCTCGGGCGGGGGGTGCGCGGCCTCATCGGCCACACGCAGCCGCGGCGGATCGCGGCGAGGTCGGTGGCCGAGCGGGTCGCCGAGGAGCTCGGCGTCGAGGTGGGCGGGCAGGTCGGCTACGCCGTGCGCTTCACCGATCGGGCGGGCCCGGACACCCGCCTCAAGGTGATGACCGACGGCATCCTGCTGAACGAGCTGCAGCGCGACCGGCTCCTGCTCACCTACGACACGATCATCGTGGACGAGGCCCACGAGCGGAGCCTGAACATCGACTTCATCCTCGGCTACCTCAAGGAGCTGCTGCCGCGCCGGCCGGACCTGAAGGTGGTGGTCACGTCGGCCACCATCGACACCGAGCGGTTCGCCGAGCACTTCGCCGACGAGTCGGGCCCGGCCCCGATCATCGAGGTGTCCGGGCGCACCTACCCGGTCGAGCTGCGCTACCGCCCCGACGACGACGGGCAGCCCCCGGAGGACACGGTGCAGGCCGTGGCCGACGCGGTGGACGAGCTGGTGCGGGAGGGGCCGGGCGACGTGCTCGTCTTCGCCTCAGGCGAGCGCGAGATCCGCGACATGGCCGACGCGGTCGACGGGCTGAAGCTGCCCGGCACCGAGGTGCTCCCCCTGTTCGCCCGGCTGTCGTCGGCCGAGCAGCACCGCGTCTTCGCCGGTCACACGAAGCGCCGCGTCGTCATCGCCACCAACATCGCCGAGACATCGATCACGGTGCCCGGGATCCGCTACGTGGTGGATCCCGGCACGGCGCGCATCTCCCGCTCCAGCAAGCGGACCAAGGTGCAGCGCCTGCCGATCGAGGCCATCTCGCAGGCCAGCGCCGACCAGCGCGCCGGACGCTGCGGCCGGGTGGCACCGGGCATCTGCATCCGGCTGTACGCCGAGGACGACTACGACGCCCGCCCGCAGTTCACCGAGCCGGAGATCCTGCGCACCAACCTGGCGTCGGTCATCCTGCAGATGACCGCGATCGGCCTCGGCGACGTCGAGTCGTTCCCGTTCGTCGAGCCGCCCGACCGCCGCAACGTGGCCGACGGCGTGACCCTGCTCGAGGAGCTCGGTGCCCTCGAACCCGACCGTCCCGCGGACGACCGTCGCCTCACCGAGGTCGGGCGCCGTCTGGCCCGGCTTCCCCTCGACCCGAGCCTCGGTCGCATGGTGCTCGAGGCGGAGGCCAACGGGTGCGTGCACGAGGTGATGGTGATCGTCGCCGGCCTCTCCATCCAGGACCCACGGGAGCGACCCACCGGGCAGGAGGAGCGGGCCGGCCAGCTGCACGCCCGCTTCCGCGTCCCGGGCTCCGACTTCCTCGGGTACCTGGCGCTGTGGGACCACGTGAAGGAGCGCCAGCGAGAGCTGTCGTCGTCGAAGTTCCGCAAGGAGTGCCGAGACGAGCTGCTCCACTTCGTGCGCCTGCGCGAGTGGCAGGACGTCTACACCCAGATCCGCCAGGTGGTGCGCAGCCTCGAGATCCGGATCGACCGGGAGCCGGCCGACGCCGATGCGATCCACCGCTCCCTGCTCGCCGGGCTCCTGGCCAACGTCGCCAACCGAGACGACAGCGCGGAACCCACCGCCGCCCGGGGCCCGGCCCGCAAAGGACCGAAGCCGCCCACCGAGTACGTCGGCCCGCGCGGCGCTCGCTTCGCCCTGGCCCGCGGCTCGGTGCTGTCGAAGACCCCGCCCCGGTGGGTCATGGTCGCCGAGATCGTCGAGACCAACCGCCTGTGGGCCCGCACCGGCGCCACCATCCAACCGTCGTGGATCGAGCAGGCGGCCGGCCACCTCCTCACCCGCACCTACGAGGAGCCGCACTGGAACCGCGACCGGGGATCGGCACAGGTGATCGAGCGGGTCCGGCTGCGCGCCCTCACGATCGTCGAGGGCCGGGCCGTCAACCTCGACCGGGTCGACCGGGGCATGGCCCGGGAGCTGTTCATCCTCCACGCCCTCGTGCGGGGCGAGTGGGACGCGAACCACCCGTTCGTCGCCCGCAACGCCGAGCGCATCGCCGAGGTGCGGGCCATGGAGGACCGGGCCCGCCGCCGGGACATCCTCGTCGACGAGGACCGCGTCTTCGACGTCTTCGAGGCGCGCATCCCCGACCACGTCACCGACGTCCGCCGCTTCGACCGCTGGTGGCGCGACGCCGGGTCGGCCGACCCCCACCTGCTCGATCTCACCGTCGACGACCTGGTGGTCCCGGGCACCACCGACGTCGACGACGCCGCCTTCCCCGACCGGTGGCAGGGCGCGCCCACCGAGATCCGCATCGACTACGAGTTCGAGCCGGGGCAGGCGTCGGACGGCACCACGTTCGAGGTGCCGGTCGCCGTCCTGAACCGCACCAAGCCCGAACCCTTCGAATGGCTCGTCCCCGGGCTGCGCCTCGAGCTGGTGACCGCCCTCATCAAGGCGCTGCCGAAGCACATCCGCCGCTCCCTGGTCCCCGCCCCCGACCGCGCCGCCGAGCTCCTCACCCGGGTCGGTCCCGACGACGGTCCGCTGCGCGACGTGGTGGCCGCCGAGCTCAGCCGCATGGCCGGGGTGCCGGTCGATCCGGCGCTGTGGGACGACCTGGAGCTGCCCGGCCACCTCCGGCCCCGGTACCGGGTGGTGGGCGAGGGCCGCACCCTCGCCGAGGGCGACGACCTGCGCGAGCTCGAGCGGCGGCTCCGGGCCCACGTGCGGGCGACGGTGGTGTCGCAGGCGCCCGAGCTCGAGCGCAGCGGGCTGACCTCGTGGACCATCGGGACCCTGCCTCGGGTCGTGGAGTCCACCGTCGACGGGCTCACCGTCCAGGGGTACCCGGCGGTGATCGACACGCAGGACTCCGTCGGCGTGCGCATCCTGGCGTCGGTCGACCAGCAGCGGGCGCTGCACTGGAACGGCGTGCGCCGCCTGCTGGCGCTGCAGCTGGGCAAACCGGCGCGGGCGTTGCAGAAGCGGCTCGACGCCCGGGTCCTGCTCGGCCTCACCGTTGCGCCCCACGCCACCGTGACGGCGGCCGTGGACGACGCGCTCCACGGGGTCCTCGACGCCCTCCTGCTCGCCGCCGGAGGGCCGCCCTTCGACGAGGAGGGGTTCGTCGCGCTGCGCCGCTCGGTGCAGGACCGGTGGCTCGACGACCTCGTCGTGGCCGTCACCACGCTGTCCACGGTCGTGCAGCACGCCGACCGGATCGCCGATCGGTTGGCCCAGCCGGCGCCGGTGTCGTGGAGCGAGCCGCTCGACGACGTGACCCGCCAGCTCACCCGGCTGGTCTTCGACGGGATGGTCGTCAGCATCGGCACCGACCGCCTCGCCCACGTGCCCCGCTACCTGGACGCCATCGACGCCCGGCTCGACAAGCTGCGGGAGGGCCCGGCCAAGGACGTCGACCGCCTGCGGACCATCGCCCGGCTCGAGGCCGAGCACGCCGACCTCGTCGCGACCCATGGCCTCACCGCCGCCCTCGACGATGTCCGCTGGCTGATCGAGGAGCTGCGCGTGCAGCTGTTCGCCCAGCAGCTCGGCACGCCGGTGTCGGTCAGCGAGAAGCGCATCCGGGAGCGCCTCCGGCCCATCCGTCGTCCCTGACCGGGCGTTCGCCCTACCAGGAGATCTCGATCTCGATCTCGTTGCCGTCGTCGCCGACCTCGACCTCGAGGGAGAAGGTGACCTCGTTCGGCACCTTCACCGTGGTCTTCAGCCCGTTCAGGTCGACGGCGATCTCGTTGTGCCGGGACAGCTGGTCGGCGATCTCTCGCAACCGGTCGGCGGCGGCTTCGCGGCTGAGGGTCTGCTCGGACTCGTGCTCGATCATGGCGGCAGTCTCGCAGTCAGAGGCCGGCGTCGTTCAACGCCTGCTCGGTGCGCTCGCGGCCGACCTCGATCAGCTCGGGTGCCCGGTGGAACTCGAACGTCCGGGCGCTGGCCTTGGGGATCTCGACCAGCACGTCGGGCGGGTAGCCGGCCAGCTTGTAGCTGGTGAGCGTGGCCTGCATGACCTCGTAGGCCAGGTTCACGATGTCGAGGCGGCCGACGGCGGCGATGTCGACCCCGGCCGGCGGTGGGCGGTCGCCGTGCTCGTCCCGGCTGAGCATCGCCCGCACCGCCTCCCAGTCGAAGAAGCGGGCGGCGCGCTGGCGCAGGCCGGGCGCGACAGTCGGGCCCTCCACCCGGTCGGCGTCGGACTCCAGCACCGGGGCGGTGACTGGCCCGCTCGGACGGGCGGGGGAGTGCCGGCGCACCTCGCCGGACAGGTGCACTGCGATGGTGATGTCGGCGTTCGACGCCAGCGTCGGCAGGATCGGCACCGGGTTCATGAGGGCGCCGTCCACCAGCAGCTGGTCGCCCGACACGACCGGGGTGAACAGCGACGGGATGGCGATCGACGCCCGGATGGCGTTGCTGAGCGACCCCTCCTGGAACCACACCTCCCGATGCGCGAGCAGGTCGGTGGCCACGGCGGTGTAGGCGATGGGCAGGTCCTCGATGCGCAGGTCGCCCACCATCTCGCGGACGATGGCGAAGACCTTCTCGCCGCGTATGGCGCCGCCGGCGGAGAGCGAGAGGTCGACGAGGCGGAGGACGTCGAGCTGTCGGAGTCCGGTGACCCACGCCGTGTACTCGTCGAGGCATCCCGCGGCGTGGACGCCGCCGACGAGCGCACCCATGGACGACCCCGAGATGGCCACGATCTCCAGCCCGCGGTCCCGGATGACCTCGAGGGCACCGATGTGGGCGTAGCCGCGCGCCCCGCCGCTGCCGAGGACGACGGCGACGGTGGTGGGTCCCGGCTCAGCCGCCATGGCCGGTGAGCTTCGCCTTGACGATGGCCGAGACCCGCTTGCCCTCGGCCCGTCCCGCCACCGCCGCCATGGCCGTGTTCATCGCCGGGCCCATCTGGGACGGGTCGGTGAACCCGCCGGCGGCCAGTGCCTCGTCGACCAGCGCCTCGAGGTCGGCCTCGTCGAGCTCCTCGGGCAGGTACGCCGACAGGATGGCCCGCTCGTCCAGCTCCCGGGTCGCCTGCTGGTCCCGGCCGGCGGCCTGGAACGCCTCGGCCGCCTCGTCCCGGCGCTTCACCTGCGAGCGCAGGACCCTCTCCACCTCCTCGTCGGTGAGCTCGCGGGCCTGGGCGCCCGACACCGCCTCCTCCCGTACCGCCGAGATGGCCATGCGGAGGGTGGCGACCCGCAGCTCGTCCCGCGCCTTCATGGCGGCGGTCAGGTCCTGCTGCATGCGCTCGGCGAGCTCGCTCATGGTGTCCTCCGGGATCGGGTGCCCCGAGCCTGCCCGACGCGCCCGCGGTTCGCCACGGCTCCGACAGCGGCGCCCGGCGGAGCCTGTCGTACCATCGGCCGCCGACGTCGACGACCGGGTGGAGCACGTGGCCCTCGAAGCATCCCCGAACCCCGACCGGCGCCGGCCCGCCATGCTGGCCCTGCGCCAGCCGGTCGAGCCCGCTCGGCTGCGGGCCACCATCGCAGGGCGTCCCGTGCTGGAGGAGGCTGCGGTCATCGCCCTCACCGACCGGTCGCTGCTGGTCGAGGTCCGCGATGCCATGACGGCCCTCGCGTTCAGCGTCGCCCCCGAGGTCATCGCCATCGTCGACCTCGGCGGCGCGACCATCACGTGGTCCACCGAGCCGAGCCGACGGGACGGCGACGCCTCGGGGTCGCGCCAGGTGGAGCTGGTCCTGCGCGAGCGCCGCTGAGCCGTCAGCCGCCGACCTAGGGTCCGGTCATGGCCGACGCCACGTCCTCCGACCCCAGCACCTACGACGAGCTCGGGCTCTTCCACGAGAACGCCGCCGAGGCCGGCCTCGACTGGCACCCGCCCACCGTCCGCCGGGTCGAGACCGACCTCGGTGACGGGCGCACGCTGAGCGGCCTGCGGTGGGGCACCGACGCCCCCCAGGTCGTGCTGCTGCACGGCGGCGGCCAGAACGCCCACACGTGGGACACCGTCGCCCTGGCGCTGGGGC
>CAZCJT010000155.1:0-6283 GCA_964498565.1 uncultured Acidimicrobiaceae bacterium | reverse complement strand
CCATCAGTCGGTCCTGGACGCGTTCGGTCATGGCATCGACGATCGGCGCGACCAGGGGGTGGTCCAGCAGCGCCGGGTCCAACCCGAGCTCCTCGGCCGACATGCGCCGCATCTCCTCGACGCTGGGCAGCGACGCGGCACCGGCGACCGCGCCGGCACCCGCGCTGGCCAGGCCGATCACCAGGCCTGCCAGAAGCGCCCGACGCCGGAACGCTCGTCGGGGTCGGTGGTCACCGACCCCGAGCTCCGGTGGCTGCACGTACGTGGTCATCGCGGTCCTCCCTCGTCCTCGATCGGACTCCGTGCGCCGACCGTCGCCAGGTGCTCTACTACGTCGACACGGAGCCTGCGACGTCGAACGGGCTCTGTCACATGACACGAGGGGATTCGATGACTGCAGTGGAGATGCCACCGGCCGACACCGGCACCTGGCTGGACCAGACGTGGGATCCGGAGATGACCGTTGCCGAGTGGTGGCAGCGGCTCGCCGATGCCCAGCTCTCGAACCCGATGCTGCCCGAGCCGTGGGGTCGTGGGTGGAGCCGAGCCGAAGCCGCCGCCTTCGCCTCGGCGATGATCGCCAAGGGTGCCCTCGGACCGCCGGCCGGGATCGGGATGATGCTGGCGGTTCCCACCATCCTCGCCCACGGATCGCCGGAGGTCATCGAGCGCTACGTGCCCAACATCCTCAACGGCCAGCACGGCTGGTGCCAGCTGTTCTCCGAGCCCGGCGCCGGCTCGGACCTGGCCGGGCTGCAGTGTCGGGCCGAGCGCGACGGCGACGAGTGGGTCGTCAACGGCCAGAAGGTGTGGACCTCGGGCGGCCAGTGGGCCGACTACGGGATCCTCGTGGCCCGGACCGATCCCGACCAACCCAAGCACCGCGGGCTGACCTACTTCGCCTTCCCGATGCTCCAGCCGGGTGTCGAGGTGCGGCCGCTGCGGGAGATGACGGGGCGGGCCATGTTCAACGAGGTGTTCCTGAGCGACGCCCGGGTCCCGGATGCCGACATGATCGGTGACTACAACGACGGCTGGCGGGTGGCCAACACCACGCTCATGGTCGAGCGGGCCGGGATCGGCGGGGCCAACGCGGCGGCGCCGAGCGCGGCCATCGCCGGCACGGTGGCCGGCCACCTCGATCGGCCGGCCGGGAGCTTCACCAAGGAGGCCGGGGGCACGACCGTGGGGGCCGTGGGCCGGGGCCGGGTGCGCTGGCTCACCGAGCTGGCCCGGGAGCGGGGTCGGATCGACGACCCGGTCGTGCGCGACGGGCTCGCTCGCCTGCACTCGCTCGTGGAGATCACGACGTGGCACATGGGGCGCATGAAGTCGGGCAGCGCCGCCACCGGCGGCGAGGGCAACATGGCCAAGATCCGCAACAGCGAGATGCTGGCGCTGGCTCGTGAGCTGGGCTGTTCCATCCTCGGGCCCGGGGCCACGCTGGCCGGGCCCGACGCCCCCACCGGCGGCGAGCTGCAGGAGCTGGTGGTGTTCTCGCCCGCGCCGTCGATCTACGGCGGTACCGACCAGGTGCAGCGCAACATCATCGGCGAGCGGGTGCTCGGCCTCCCGAAGGAGCCGGGCCCGTCCCGCGACACGCCCTTCCGCGACCTGTTGAAGAACTAGAGGGAGACGAATGACCACCGAGGAGCCGCTGGGGTTCTGGGCCATCGCCGAGCACGACCCGCACCGCCCGGCGCTGGTCGAGCCGGCGGGGACCACCCACTCGTACCGGGACCTGGACGAGCGGGCCAACCGCGTCGCCAACGGCCTGCGGGCCATGGGCCTGCGTCCCGGCGACGGCGTGGCCATCGTGCTACCCAACGCGGTGCCCTTCGTGGAGCTGTACCTGGCCGCCATGCAGAGCGGCCTGTACCTCACCTGCATCAACTACCACCTCACCGGTCCCGAGATCGCCTACATCGCCAACGACTGCGAGGCCGACGTCCTCGTCGTCGACGAGCGCTACGCCGACGCCGCCGTCGTCGCCGCGGCGGAGCTGGCCATCCCGGCCGACCGCCGATTCGCGGTGGGGGCCGTCGAGGGGTACCGGGCCTACGGCGAGATCGCCGACGGCCAGAGCTCGGAGCGGCCGCCCGAGCGCACCGCGGGCACGACGATGCTGTACACCTCCGGCACCACCGGGCGCCCCAAGGGGGTGCGCCGGCCGCTGCCTGGCATCGACCCGAACGATGCCGGCGCCGCCTCGTCGATGCTGTCGATGCTGTTCGACATCGTCCCCGGACCCGGCGCCCACCTCGTGGCCGGCCCGCTCTACCACGCCGCCCCGCTCGCCTTCGGCACCGCCGCCCTCCACCTGGGCCAGACCATGGTGCTGGTCGACCGCTGGACGCCCGAGGGCACGCTGCGGCTCATCGAGGAGCACGGCATCACCACCAGCCACATGGTGCCCACCATGTTCCACCGCCTGCTCGGGCTCCCCGAGGACGAGCGGTCCCGGTACGACACCTCGTCGCTGCGCTCGGTGATCCACGCCGCCGCCCCCTGCCCGGTGGAGGTCAAGCGCAAGATGATCGAGTGGTGGGGCCCGGTGATCTACGAGTACTACGCCGCCACCGAGGGCGGCGGTGCCTACGTGAAGCCCAAGGACTGGCTCGAGCACCCCGGCACCGTCGGCCAGCCGTTCCCCGGCGCCACGCTGCGGATCTATGACGAGGAGGGCAACGAGCTGCCCCCCGGCGAGGTCGGCACCATCTACATGGGCCAGCCCGGCGCCGCCGCGTTCGAGTACTTCAAGGACGAGGAGAAGACCCGGGCCAATCGCCGCGACGGCCTGTTCACCGTGGGCGACATGGGCTACCTGGACCCGGATGGCTGGCTGTTCCTGTCGGACCGCAAGGCCGACATGATCATCTCCGGCGGGGTCAACATCTACCCGGCCGAGATCGAGGCCGTCCTGCTCGGGCACCCCGACGTGGCCGACGCCGCCGTGATCGGCGTCCCCGACGACGAGTGGGGCGAGCAGGTGAAGGCCGTCATCCAGGCCAAGGATCCGGCCCGGGTGGGCGACGCCTTCGCCGAGGAGCTCATGGCCTTCTGCCGCGAGCGGCTCGCCGCCTTCAAGTGCCCCCGTTCGGTGGACTTCCGCGACCAGCTGCCCCGGTACCCGACGGGCAAGCTGTACAAGCGGCTCATCCGCGACGAGTACTGGGCCGACCGCCAGCGCGCCATCTGAGACGCGGAGAGGGCCGGTCGCCTCACGGCGACCGGCCCTCCGTGTCCTCCGATGCGCGTCGGGCGCGCCCCGCTACGACGCGATCAGACCCCGAGGATCTCGTCGGACAGGGCGGTGAGGAAGCACTTGCCGCCGAAGTCCTCCTTCTGGGGGCTGGTGAAGTAGCCGCCCACCGGCTTGCGGCTGGCGATCTTGGTGGCTTCGTCGTACTCCCACGGGCCGATCCAGACCTCCTCCGAGCCGGTCTTGCAGTCCGGTGCCATGGACTTGATCGGCGGGGGGGTGCCGGTATCGAAGTCCTCCACCCCCCGGATCCCCTCGTTCAAGCCAGCCCGAGTGATGAACTCACCCTGGGCCTCGAGCGCGGCGACCATCAGCTTGGAGCCGGCGTAGTAGCCGAGCAGAGCGGGGGAGTCGAGGTGCTGGGGATCCAGCATCTCGGGGTAGTGCTTCTCGAGGGCGGACTGGAACTCCTCGTGGGCCTCGCTGAACTCACGGGGAGCTCCGTCGGGTTGGTCGCCGTTGGAGCCGGCCCACACCCCTTCGACGAAGGGTCCGGCCAGCGAGGCGATGGTGGGCACGCTGGCCGGCCAGCCGCCCATGCCGCTGGCCGGCTTCCAGTTCTGGTCGGCCGCCGCCTGCACGCACAGGAACCAGGCGGCGGATTGGAAGTCGACATAGTCCACCCCGAGCTCGCGCCACTTGAGCACCTGGGGCTCGCACGTGCCGGTCTCCAGGGTGAGCGCGTCGGTGCTCACCACCTCGGCGCCGTAGTTCTCCCACGATTCCTTCAGCGCATCCAGGTACGGACTGATGTCGATGAGGCCGGTGTCGTAGGGGATCGCGACCTTGATGCCCGGCTCGATCACGCCGTTCTCGTCGAGTCCGGCGATGATCTCCTGGGTCCACAGCAGCGCGTTGCCCACGACCGGGTACACGGTCGGGTACTTGGAGGAGAACGCCCCCGGGGTCACGCCGAAGGAGATGGTGGGCATCTCCTTCTCGGTCACGTAGTCGAGGGATGCATCGCCCAGGCCGGTGACCAGGGCGATGACCTGGTCCTCCTCGGTGAGCTTGCGCACGTTGGCGAGGCTCTGGCTCGAGTCGCCGCCGTCGTCGTAGGCGATGAGCTTCAGGTCGCGACCCTGGATGCCGCCGGCCTCGTTGACGGTCTGGAACACCGAGTCGATGCCGGCGACGACCTCCTGGCCGAGGAAGCCGGTGACACCGGACAGGGTGATGGACGCGCCGACCAGGATCTCGGTGTCGGTGACGCCGGGATCGGACGCGGTGGCGGCCGGCTCGGCCGGCTCCTCGGCCGGCTCCTCCGCAGCCGGGTCGGTGGTGGAGGACCCTGTCGAGGCCTCCTCGTCGTCGCCGCGTGCGCCGCACGCAGAGGCGACGAGCGCCCCTGCCACGACGAACGCCAAGAGCCTTCGGTTCATGCTGGTTCCTCCTCGGAGCCGGATAGGTACACACGCCACAGGTCGGGCGACTCGGCCAGCTCGGCCGCAGGGCCCGCCAGGGCGACAGCGCCCCGGTCGATCACGATGGCGTGGTCGGCCAGGGCCAGGGCGACGCCCACGTACTGCTCGACGACGACGAGCGTGAGGCCGTCTCGGAGCAGGGTGCGGAACAACTCGTAGATGGCGTCGACGATGACGGGGGCGAGGCCGAGCGAGGGCTCGTCGGCCATCAGGATGCGGGGTCGGGCCATGAGCGCCCGCGCGATGGCGACCAGCTGCTGCTCGCCGCCGGACAGGCTCCCGGCCTGCTGGTCGAGCCGCTCCCGCACGCGGGGGAGGTGCTCGGTGACCCGCTCGATCTCCTGGTCCATGGCGGCGGGGCGCAGCTTGTGCAGGTACGCGCCGACCGCCAGGTTCTCGCGCACGGACAGCTGGGGGAACAGCCGCCGCCCCTCGGGGACGAGCACGATGCCGTGGCGGACGCGGTCGTCGGCCCGCCGTGTGGCCAGATCGACGCCGTCGACGCGCACCGCTCCGCCCGACGGCATGGTGGCGCCGGCGATGCCACGCAGCGTGGAGGACTTGCCGGCACCGTTCCGACCCAGCACGGCCACCGCTTGGCCCTGCTCGACGGCCAGGTCGACCTTGCGGACCGCGGTGACGTCGCCGTAGCGGACCTCCAGGGACTCGACCTCGAGGATCATGCCTGGCTCCCCAGGTAGGCCTCGGCGACGCGCTGGTCGGCCAGGACCGTGCCGGTGGGGCCGGCGGTGAGCACGTGCCCGAAGTCGAGCACCGCCGTGTGGGTGGCGATGGCTCGAACGAAGGTCATGTCGTGCTCCACGACGAGCACGGTGAGGTCGAGGCTGTCGAAGGCCTGGCGGAGGGCGTCGACGAACTCCGCCGTCTCGTCCTCGGCCATGCCGGCCGAGGGCTCGTCGAGCAGCAGGAACCGTGGCCGCATCGCCAGCGCCCGGGCGAACTCGACGCGACGACGGCCTCCGTAGGAGAGCTGGTCGGCCCGCACGTGGGCGTCGCCGGTGAGCCCGGTCAGGGCGAGGGCGCCCCACGCGACCTCGTCGACCATGGCGTCCTCGGCGCGCGTCCGAGGAGCACGCATGAGAGCACCGAACACGCCGGTGCGCCGGAAGCGACCGAGGCCGATGGAGACGTTCTCCAGCACGGTCAGCGACGGGACCAGCGCGAGGTTCTGGAACGTCCGGGCGATGCCGAGGCCGGCCCGACGCCGGGGCGGCAGGTCGGTGATGTCCTCACCGTCGAAGGTCAGGCGCCCCGACGTCGGCCGCTGGGCACCGGTGATGACGTTGAACAGCGTGGTCTTGCCCGCGCCGTTGGGTCCGATGATGGCGCTGACCTCACCGCGGGGCACGTCGAGCTCGACGTCGTCGTTGGCGACCAGGCCGCCGAACCGCACGGTGATGCCGCGGATCGACAGCAGCGGGTCGGTGGTGGTCACCGCAGGGGCGACCGTCACCGCGATCGGACGACGTGCCCGCTGGCGTCGGCCTCGCCCGCGCCAGTGGTGCCGGCTCCGGGATCGCTGCTGGCGGTGGCCAGCCACTCCACGACGGCGTCGAGGCGGGCGCCGACGGCGGCC
>CAZCJT010000154.1:0-6312 GCA_964498565.1 uncultured Acidimicrobiaceae bacterium | reverse complement strand
GCGCCGTGACCTCCTCGGCGACCGGAGCGGCGCAGCCGACGATCAGTGGACCTCGGTTGAGAAAGAGATCGATCGGCGTCCGGTCCCACCACAGCCGGGCCTGGCCGTCCCGAGCGAGGAGCGCCCGCCCGTCGTCGCCGGCCACGACCTCGCTCGGCAGTGCAACGAAGAGCTGCTCGGAGCGATCGGGGTGGAGGAAGACGTTGACATGGCTTTCCGGTATCGGATCAGATACCACGCTGATCCGTACCGATGACCGAGCGTGTCTGGCGGCCCACTTCGTCATCCCAGCCCTGCCCGCCGGCGCGCCGCTCGAGCTCCCGGTGCGCCCGGTCGAAGTCCCACGACGCCACACCGCAGTGGTGGGCGGCCGATCGGTCGTCCATCGGCTTCCAGTGGAAGCCACGCCGTCGGCCCCGGTGGCGCACCGGCCGCCAGGCCCCGCCGTGCACGTCGAGTGCCAGTGGTGGCCAACCCTTCCGATCGGAGCCGGTGAACCGGTACACCCACAGCTCAGGCACCTTCCGTTCAGCCGGCAGCGAACCGATGTGGTCGAACAGGTCGAGGAAGAAGGGGAACATGGATGGCTGCGCCCGCGCCCGTCGGGCGAGCTTCGCCAGGGGTTCGAAAGCCGACATCGGCACGTCGGTCGCCCGGGGGACGCCGTGGCCGAGGGCCACGTACTCGAACAGGTCGTCACGGTCACCCCAGTTGCGTCCGACGGAGATCTGCACCATGTCCGGCGGACACGCCGGGTCGTGTGGCAGGTAGCACTGGCAGAAGAAGTCGACGTCGGCGCCGTCCGGGCGGGGGCGTCCGTTCATTCCGAGCCCGCCGTAGCACTGAAGCGGCTCGAGCAATGCCGGCTCGGGGTCACTGTCTGGGGTGAGCCGGCCGGTGGAGACGCAGAACTGCAGGACGCTCCAGAGGTCCTCCATCCACTGGTCGGGCAGGGCCGTTCCCATGATCGTCACCGCGTTGCGGATGGCGCCCCACATGATGCCGTTGACGGAGGCACGGTCGAGTCGCAGCCCGTCGTCGACCCGGTCACGCTCGAGCACCTCGAGGCAGACCGCGGCCACATCGAGGTCGACCGGCCGTCCTTGCGCCAGCGCCCACCCGGCGAGCTCAGCCAGCGTCGCCCGATGGGAGCGGCGTAGCTCGGTCGCTGCCTGTGCGAGCGGTGCCGGCTCCAGCCCCGACCCTGGTGGGGGCGACAACTCCGGCCGCTCGATGGGGCGGAGGTGGTGGCCGCAGTGGGAGCACCGCTCGGGAGTGGCGGTGTACTGCTCGCACAGGTCGCAGAACGAGGGCCACTCGACGGTGGTGGGCCCGGTCATGCCGTCGGCTCGGGGTGGCGGACCGCCGCGAGGGCGGAGGCGGAGCACGGCCGCTCGAGCGCTCGCTGGCGGTCGAAGCAGATGTCGCAGGAGTCGAGCTGGTCGAGGCGAACCTGCAGCGCCCGAAGCGATGTGGTGCCCTCGCCACAGGTCCGGGCGGCGATGGGCCACTGCGCGAACCACTCGCCGGCGAGGTTGCGGTGGTGGACGTGGCCGAAGGTGACCTCTGCGTCCGGCAGGACGATGAGCGCGCCGGGCCGGGCGACCTCGCCCTCCTCGATCCGCTCGACGAGGTCGTGGAGCAGGTGGTGGGCCTCGACCGGGTCCATGCCGACGACGATCAGCTCTGGATGGCCGTGCCGCCATCGCAGGCCCATGGTGTAGGTCCACGGCACGTCGGCGTCGACAGCGACGGCAGCCCAGCCGTGGTCATCGATGAGTCGGGCGTAGCGGCGAGCGATCTGGTCGTCGCTCCAGCCAGCGCAGCGCAGGCACATGACAGCTTCCCCTTGCACGGCGACGGGCCGTGCGTCGGATCCGGGGACACCCCTTCGTGGCGTGGTGTCGAGCGCTTCCACGAGTGTGCACGCGCGGTCTGACAGGAACGCCTCGATGCGCCGGCGAAAGAAACGCTACGTCGAGCGCGAGAGGCCCCACGCCGACCGGCCCACATCGCCGCCCGCCGCCGGGAAGCCGAGGATGCAGGCGCGCACCCGCTCGCCGAGCGGCAGCTCCTGCAGGAGCCCGCTGCACTCGTGCTCCACGGCGTCCAGATCGAGCGGCGTGGACACCAGATCGGCGTCGATGTCGCGCAGCAGGACGTAGCGCGCTCGGCGGTGCTGGCGCCGGTGCGCGTCGAGCCGAGGTCGGACCAACGACAGCCACGCCTCGGCCAGCGCATAGGAGTCGGGCTGGTACTCGGCCGTCCCCGACGCCGCCTCGGACAGGACCATCCAGCGGGTGGCGGCCCGCTCGTCGCTGTGCCTCCGGCACTGCTCGGCCCATGCCCCGCAGGCCGACTGCATCTGGGCGAGGGCCCGCTGCATGCGCCGGGGGAGGAGCGAGCGCTCGGCTCGGGTCGCGGACGCGAGCACGTCACGAAGCCACGCCAGCGCCGCATCGTCGAGGGCCACGGTCTCCGGGTCGCCGCCCAGCAGCTCGGTCAGCGACGAGCAGATCTCGGCCAGGTCGGTCAGCGCCTGACCCTTGCGGATCAGCAGCCACCGAGGTGCCCCGTGGGCGGTGGCGGCGACGGCGAGGAACCCGAAGGGCTCGTCCGATCTGACGAGGCTGAGGTGCGTGCGGACGCGCTCGTCGCCGGTGCGGTGCCGTTCGTAGAGGTCGCTCGGCACCAGGGGCACGCTGCCGGTCACCAGCTGGCGCACCGGGTCGAGGGCATCCCGGATGCCGTCCCACTCGTCGGCGGTGCGCTCCTCGACGGTCGCGATGTGGGAGTCGAGATCGACCGTGTCCCCGCGCAGCGCCTGTGGCAGCACGACGTTGGCGCCGAGGAGGGCGTTCGACTCGGCGGCCCGCTGCGCCAGCAGCTCGTTCGCCCGCGTCGCGAACGCGCGTCCGTCGTCGGGCCACCACACCTCGATGGCGTCGTGGGGGCTGTCCATGCGATCGACCCGGCCGACGCGCTGCTCGGCCACGCGCAGCGTGGTGGGCAGGTCCAGGTGCACGACGGTGCTGGCGCCTTGGAGGTTGATCCCCTCGTTCATGGCGTCGGAGCACAGGGCGATGGCCTCACCGGTGGAGGAACGTGCGAAGCGTCGCTCCACCTCCTTGCGCACCTGCGACGCGCTGCCCGTGGCGACCAGCACCTCCTGGGCCTGGTCCTCGAGCAGGCGCTCCAGCACGAACAGCGTGATGAGGTGGTGGTCGAACGCGAGGACCCGAGGGTGCTTCTCGGTGAGCTCCGCCAGCAGTGCCGCCTTCCGACGCTCCCGCCGGTCGGACAGGGCGCCCGCCGCTTCCAGGACGGCGGCGTACCGGGAGCGCTCCTCGTCGCAACGCCGTCGCCATTCGCCGGGATCGACCAGCCATGCCGGCAGCTCACAGGTCAGCTCGACCGTCGGAGGCCCGAGACCCGCCAGCTCCTCCAGGCGGGCGATGACGTTCCCGGTCGCCTGCGGCTTGAACGACGGCGGCAGCTCGAAGGCCTCGATCGCGGCGGCCGTGCCCGAGAGGTGCTCGACGAGCGCAGCCCGCGACGACCGCATGGCGCCGAGCACGTGGTGGCGTGCCAGGCCGGCACTCGACCCGAGACGCAGCTCCAACCATCGCTCGTCGGTGTACTCCCGGCGCAGCGCAGCGGGGACGGCCACGTGCCGCTCCATCTGGCTGATGCCGGCGAGCTCGTCGACGATCGACCGGATGTGCGTCGCCGTCTCGATGTCGGTGTCGGACTCCCCGGTCTCGTAGGTGCGGGCGACGTGGACCGGATACCGACAGGTGCGGCTCCCGTCGGGGTGGAGGTAGCGCCCGGGCTCCCGATCGACGAGGTCGTTCAGCATCGACTTGGTGCGCCGCACCGTGAACCGCTGGATCTCCCGCTGGACCTGGGCGAGCTCGTCTCGGTTGAGCAGCTCGTCACCGCCCCGCCGGCGCTCGAGCCGCTGGAGGATCTCGAGCGTGGCGTCGTCGAAGTTGTCGGCGCCCAGCAGCCCGACCAGGTTCAGCAGGTCGGGGGCGCCGCGGTTGATCGGCGTCGCCGTGAACAGGGCGACGTGGTCGGCCCGGCTCTCGCGCACCTGCTGGGTGCGGTTGGAGTCCCGGTTGAGGAAGTTGTGGGCCTCGTCGACGGCGAGCACCTGGGCCCGCTGCACCTGGTCGGATTCGATCCGGGTGCCGTGCCGCGCCCGGCGCGAGAGCAGGCCGTGCGACACGGTGTCGATCGACAGCCCGGTGGCAACGGCCTCGGCCCGCCAGATCTCCTCGACCGCCGGCGGGCACACGAGCACGGTCAGGTCACGTCGAACCCGACCGGTGCTCCACAGGCGGTCACGGATCGCCCGGACGAGGTGGGCGCCCATGCGGGTCTTGCCCGATCCCGTGGCGTCGGCGACCAGCACGCTGCCCACGTTCTCGATGATCCAGAGTGCCTGGGCGATGCCGAGCTGCTGGGACGGCCACAGCGAGAAGCCGTCCGCCGTGTGCTCGATGTCGAGGTAGCGGCGGGCCCACTCGCCCTCGAGCAGGTCAGCGCAGGCGGCGGCGAGCGCGTCCTGCCAGGGCGCCACGCGCAGCAGCGCCTCCAGCAGCGAACGGAGCTCATCGGTCCAGTCGCTGCCGACCTCCCACAGGGCCCGACCGGTCCGCACCAGCTCCTCGAACCGGGCCGGGTCCGTGTCGTCGGCGAAGCGGGCATTCACCTCGAGGTTGGTGACGAGGCCGCCACCCGTGAAGTTGCTCGAGCCGACGGTGGCGGCGTGGTCGCCGATGAAGATCTTGGCGTGGAGCGGGCGGTCGCCGATCACGGCCCGCGCTTCGAGCCGGCCGGCGTCGATGGCCTCGATGGCGGTGACCACCGCCGCCGACAGGTCGAGGGAGATGCCCCGCTCCTCCAACCAGTAGCGCCGGACGTCCTCGGTGAACCGGGCGTGGGCCGAGGCGAACGAGCGCCGCGAGGTGGCGAAGGGTTCGCTGCCCAGCAGCACGCGCACCACCCGGTCGTCGTGGGTGCCGTCGTCGGCCCCGGTCCACTCGTCGACGAGATCGATCAGCTCACCGATGGACGCGAACCCGGCCACGACCGTGGGCTGCGTGCTCGACACCAGGTCGGGCCTGACGACCGACCGAACCTTCTGGCCCGGCCGGTTGTGCGGGAACCGGGCGGCATCTGGCCAGTCGCGCTCGTCACTGCGGTGCAGGGCGAGCTCGTCCGGTGCGACGGAGAACAGGTCGACCTGCCCCGGCTGCTCGTCCGGTCGTCGTCCCGCCACGAGCTCCGACGCTACGAGGTCAGCAGCTCGACCTCGACCCCGAGCACTCGGTAGGTGTCCAACGCCCGGCGGTCCAACGTTGCCAGTGGGAGACCGTGCTCGATGGCCGTGGCGCCGACGAGGGCGTCGTACACGGCTCCGCCGGCGATCTCGTCCGACCCGAACCGTTCGAGCAGTTCTGCTGATCCGCCACCGGAGAGGAATCGGCTCGCAGTGAAGTTCTCCTGGAGGAGACGAGCCACCACCCCGGGCGATCGGCGAACCGGCGGCGGAAGCCGGGTCGAGACCGAGAACGTCTCGAAGGCGGCGTGACCGGCGAGGCCGAGTCGGCGGCCATCCAACGCCGACGTCACGGCGTCGTGCGACTCGTGGTCGGCGACACAGAGCGACACCGCCACGCTCGTGTCGACCAGGAGGTCGGGAGCCCTATCGCTGGTCGGCATCGTGGAGCGAGCGAACGTCGTCGATCGTGATCGGCTCGCCGCTGGCCGGGATGACGAGCCGGCCCCGCCGCTCTTCGACATCGCCGTCAGTGATCGCCTCGACGCGCAGGGCGGCACCGTCCGCCGTGACCTCGACCTCGCCGGGGCGGAGACCGAGCCGGTCGCGCAGTGGCTTGGGGATCACCAGTCGCCCTGCCTTGTCGATGGTTGCTCGCATGCCGTCACGGTACCCACGCTGCCTCTCTCCAGCGGCTCGGCGTCGATCGCCCGCTACGACGTCATCGTCCTGAGGGCCCGTGTCGTGAGCCGGCACGCCGGAGGAACGCAGTCGAGGCGGTGCGGCCGATCACCTGCGCCGGCGAGGTGAGGTGACCCGGTGCCCTACGGTTCGCCGGGCATGGCAGCAGGAGTCGATCCAGGTCGGGAACCGGCTCCGCCCACCGCAGCGCCGCTCCGGATGGGCCGGGCACCGACGACCGCCGCCGGGACGTGCGCGATCCAGGCAGGCGTCGCCACCGCCGTCGCAGTCGCGCTTCTCGCCTTCACCCTCATCGCCAGCGCCGGCCCCGACGGGCAGCTGCC
>CAZCJT010000153.1:0-6320 GCA_964498565.1 uncultured Acidimicrobiaceae bacterium | reverse complement strand
CCGCCAGCTCCTCGCCGACCGCCCGAGCCTCCTCCGGTCCGAGGTCACGACCACCGAAGCCGGTGGGCCAGGTCGGGAAGGCCCAGCCCGCCTCGGCCAGCGCCGACCACCACTCGCCCAAGGTCAGCTCCGGCGACCAGTGGTCGGTGATCCACCCGCGGGCCTCGGCCCGCACCTGCTCCGTGCTCGCCATCGCGATCACCCCCTGGCGCCGCAGCGTACGCGAACGCCCGATGGCGTGCTCGTGGTCCGTGCGCGCCGCCCGATGTCAGGCGGCGGTGAACTGGTCCCGGGCCCAGCCGTAGTCGGCCTTGCCGTTCGGCGCCCGCTGCACGTGCGCCAGCACGACGATGTCGCGGGGGATCTTGTAGCCCGACAGCCGCGACCGGAGGTGCTCGCGCAGCTCGTCGGTGCTGGGCTCGTCCGCCGAGCACCCGACCACCGCGACGATGCGCTGGCCGAAGCGCTCGTCGGGCACGCCGATGACCAGGCAGTCGTCCACCGCGGGATGGGTCTTGAGGGCCTCCTCGACCTCCTCGGGGAAGACCTTCTCGCCGCCGGTGTTGATGCAGTTCGAGCCGCGGCCGTGCAGGGTGACGGTGCCGTCCTCGTGGTAGGTCGCCCAGTCGCCGGTGATGACGTAGTGGACCCCGTCGATCTCCTTGAACGTGCGAGCGGTCTTCTCCGGGTCCTTGTAGTAGCCGCGCGCCGCGGTCGCGGTGGCCAGCAGTCCGGGGTCCGGCGCGCCCGGCTGCAGGGGACGGTCGTCGGGATCGAGCACGATGGTGCCGGGCACCGGGCTGAACCGGGCCGTCGTGCCCGCCGTGGACTTGTCGGTGGTCACCGCGCCGTAGCCGCCGCCCTCGGTGGAGCCGAGCGCGTCGAGCAGCAGAGCGTCGAGGTACCGGGTCATGCCGTCCTTGATCTCGGCGCTCCACATCGCGCCCGACGAGGTGATGAGCCGCAGCGACGACAGGTCCGGCAGGGCGCCGCGGGCGTCGGCGGCCTCCATGGCCCGCAGCATCGGCCGGGCGAATGCGTCGCCCACGATGGCCATGCGGGTGACCCGCTCACGCTCGATGAGCCCCAGCAGCTCGTCGGCGTCGAAGGTCCGGTTCTCGAGCAGGGCCACGGTGCCGCCGCAGTGCAGGGCGGGCATGCCGCCCACCCACATGCCGGTGCCGTGCATGAGCGGGCAGCACGGCACGGAGACGACCTGTTCGACCTCACGGGCCTGGCGCACGAAGCGGCCGATGTCGTCGAGCCCGGTGGGCGGCTCCACGCCGAGGGTGAGCGACGCGTTGAGGTAGATGCCGGCGCAGAACTCGCCGTCGTCGTACATCACGCCCTTGGGCATCCCCGTGGTGCCCCCGGTGTAGAGCATGTACAGGTCCTTGCTCGACCTGGTCTTGCGGGGCTGGGGATCGTGGGCGGCGAGCAGCTCGTCCCACCGGACCGCGCCATCGGGACCGGTTCCCGCGCCATCGTCGTCGACGAGCACGAACAGGCGCACCCGGTCGAGGCGGTCCGCCACGCGCGCCACCCGGTCGCCCAGCGACGACTCGAACACGAGCACCTCGCTGTCGCTGTTGTCCACGAGGTACACGAGCTCGTCGTCGAGGTAGCGGTAGTTCACGTTGATCGGCACGCAGCCGTGCTTGAACGAGCCCTGCTGAGCGATCAAATACTCGGGCAGGTTGTGGAGGTACAGCGACACGTGGGCGCCCGGTGCCACCCCGGCCGCCTCCAGCGCGGCGGCGAACCGGGCCGAGGCGTCGTCGAACTCGGCGTGGGTGACCCGCCGGTCCCCGAGCACGACGGCGTCGACCTCCGGAACGGCGTCGGCGACGCGCTCCCACACGGATGCGAAGTGCAGATCCACCCTGTTCCCCCCGGGTCTCGTGTTGTCGCCGAGACAGTAGCCCGGCCCCCTGCGTCACGACGTCTGGTGGCCGGTGTCGGGGAGGAGTGGTTCAATCACGCTGGTGTCAGTTCCGGCAGCGGTGCGGTATGCCCGGGTTGGGGGCGTGAGCCTGGCGTATCAGACGTGGGGCTCGGGCCCGGCGACGGTCGTCGCCATCCCGCCGCTGGCGCAGAACATCGAGCTCACCTGGGAGCGGCCGGAGTACCGGACGACGCTGGAGCGCCTCGGGTCATTCGCGCAGGCCCTCCACTTCGACAAGCGGGGGACCGGGGCGTCGGATCGCACGACGCACGTGCCGACGATGGACGAGCGGGTCGAGGACCTGCGTGCGGTGATGGCGCACGCGGGGATCGAACGGGCGCATCTGGTGGGCCTGTCGGAGGGTGGTCCGATGGCCTTGGCGCTGGCGGCGACGTACCCAGGCCTCGTCGAGGTGTCGTGCTCGTGAACTCGGGCGCCCGGATCGTCGGCGACCTGACGGCGGCCGAGCTCACGGCGCTGCGGAAGGGATATGCGACCTTCGCCGACCGCTGGGGCACGGAGGACACCGTGGCCCTGGATGTGCTGGCGCCCAGCCTCGCCGCCGATGCGGGCTATCGCGCCTGGGAGCCCCGCTATGAGCGGCAGTCAGCCAGCCCCGCAGCGATGCGGGAGCTGCTCGAGATGCTCGTGACGATCGATGTGCGCTCGTTGCTGTGCTCGGTCTCGGCACCGGTCCTCGCCCTCCACCGCCGTGGCGACCGCATCGTGTCCGTCGACCGATCGCGCGAGGTGGTCTCGGGTGCCCCGTCCGCCCGGTTGATCGTGCTGGACGGCGAAGACCACATGGCACAGGCGGGCGATGTGCACGCCTGGCTCGATCACGTCGAAGCGTTCACCACGGGCACGGTGAGCAGTGCGACCCGGCCGCCGCCGCCGACCCAGCAGGTGCGGCCGGCGATCCGGACGATGGGCGGCTTCAGGGTCCGCGTCGGCGACGACGACGTCCCGATGGCGTCGTGGGGATCGCGACGGGCACGCCAGCTCTGCAAGCGCCTCGCCGTGGCCGCCGGGCAGCCCGTGCCCCGCGAACAGCTCATCGATCTGCTGTGGCCTGACGAAGCCGACGACTCGCGGTTGGGTGCCCGCTTGTCGGTGCTCCTCTCCAACGTCCGCCGGGTGCTCGGCGGTGGGCTCGTTGCCGACCGAGCCGCAGTCGCACTCGACGTCAGCGCCGTCACGCTCGATCTCCGGGAGTTCTACGACGCGCTCGCCGAAGGGGACGACAGGCGCGCGGTCCGCGTCTACGCCGGAACCGTCCTGCCCGAGGACGTGTACGAGGACTGGGCCGCCGAGGCGAGCGAGGTCGCCGGCCGTGCCGTCATCGGCGCTCGCCGTCGCCTGGCCACCGCAGCGGTCGACGCCGGCAACGTCGACGACGCCGGCAACGTCGACGACGTCGTACGACACACGATGGCCATCCTCGAGCTGGATCGGTTCGACGAGCAAGCCCATGAGCTGCTCGTGACGACGCTCCACTTCGCCGGCCGGACCGGTGACGCCTCACGAGCCGACGAGCGCTACCGACACCCGATGGCGCAGCTCGGAGTGCGGCCGCAGGAGCTGCTCGGCGGGCGGACCGTCGAAAGCTGATCGAAAGGGTCGACGACGACGATCGGTGCATGACCGAGACCACGTCGATCGATCCAGCCGCACACCGGGCCCCACCGGCCACGGAGACCGTCCTCCCACCCCACGCGATCCTCTGGGATCTGGCCACCATGGGCGCCGTGTCGCGATGTCTCCATGCCGTCGCGTGGCACGGCGTCGCGGATGCGCTCGACCGTGACGGCACCACGGTCGATGATCTCGCGGCGAGGCTCGGGCTCGATGCCGATGCGCTCGGACGGGTCCTCCGAGCGCTGGCCTCCTACGGCGTCTTCGAGGTCGACCTCCCGCACGTCGGTCACAGCGAGGCATCACTTCTGCTCCAGACCAGCCATCCGATGTCGATGGCTCCCTTCGCGCACATGATGGGCCTTCCCATGAGCTGGGACGCGCTCGGCGGCTTGCCGGCCACGTTGGAGACCGGGCGAGCCGGCGTGTTCGACCTCGACGCCGGCGGGCTCTTTCCGTATCTGCGAGACCACCCGGAGCAGGCGGCCGTGTTCGACCACGCCATGACGGCGAAGTCGCTCGCGGACATCCCGCTCATCCTGCGCGCCTACGACTTCCCCGTCGCCGGCCGCGTCGTCGACGTGGCCGGCGGTCGGGGCCACCTCCTCCGCGCGCTGGTCGAGCACCACCCCGGCGTCGATGCCGCCCTCTTCGAGCTTCCCGAGGTGATCGAGCGACGTGCGGGTCACCAGGACCTCGACGGCCTCAGGCTCATCGCCGGAGACTTCTTCACCGATGCACTGCCCGCGGCGGACGTCTACGTCCTCATGGAGATCATCCACGACTGGGACGACGCCGATGCCGAGCGCATCCTCGCGAACATCCGCCGCAACGCTCCGGACAGCGCCACCATTCTGATCATCGAGACCGTCCTCGGTGCTCGGTGGACCAAGGACCCGGCTGCGACGCTCGACATCGTGATGCTGGCCGTCACCGGCGGTCGCGAGCGGACAGCAGCCGAGCACGGCGAGCTGCTCGGCCGAGCTGGATGGACGCTCCAGCGCACCATCCCCACGGGAGGTGGCGTGCAGATCATCGAGGCCACCGCCGTCAGCTGACGCACGCGAGACAGTGCCCCCACGGTCATGACGGTGGGGGCCATCCGAGTCCCCGGGGCGCGCTCGTGCTCGCAGCCAACGACTGTGTGAGCATGGGGGCCGTGGCGGTGGTGGTGCGCGTCCGAGGTGTCATGGAAGGGGGCCGCCCGCTGAGGTGGGTGCGAGCGATGCGACCACCTCTGGCGCGGTTGGCTGTGGCCGTCTTCGCTTCCGCGTGCGGCTCAGGTTCCTCGAGCGACGAGGCTCGGTGCGAACCGCGCGCTGTGGTCGAGGCGCTCACCGACTATCGCCAGTACGACGTGTTCCTCGTCGACCGTGACGGCGGCTTCTCCTCGATCACCCAGGACCGCTTGTCGTTCTCGCCGGATGTTGCGCCAGACGGGTCGTGGCTTGCGCTGGTCAAGGCAGCGCCTGGTTCGTGGTCCGAGAGCTTCGGCTACGACGACACCTCGGTGCAGACCATGGCGCTCGATGGATCAGGAGCCGTCACCGTGCAGCGAGGTGACGGCTCGAACGACAGCTCGCCGGCGATCGCACCGGATGGGCACCGACTTGCGTTCATCCGTCGCCCAGCCGACGCGCCTCGTGGCGCCGAGTTGATGATCACCGACCGTCGTGGGGAAGACGTCCGGGTCCTGGCCGACCTCGCGGCCGAGCACGCAGTCTCCACGCCTGCCTGGTCACCCGACGGCTCACAGGTTGCCGTGGCGGTCCGTGACCGCGACTACTCGGGGACCCTGCTGGTACTCGACGCCGAGACCGGCGAGCAGCGTGGCGAATGGCCGTTGACCTACTGGCAGGACTCGGTCGCATGGTCGCCCGACGGGGGCCGACTGGTCCTCAGCTCCAGCGGCTACGAGTCCGCGTATGACGTGTCCGTGGTCAGTTTGGAACAGGGCGACGTGGTCGAGGTGTCACAGCCCGACCGAGGGTCATGGACCAACGCCGAGTTCGATGGTCCAACGGACCGACTCACCGTCCTGTCGTGGGAGGCAGGCACGGAGCCGACCCCGCAGCACGCGATGGAAGTGACGCTCGACGGTGCTGTCGTCTCCCGCCTCGAACTCGAACGTCACCCGACAGTCGACGGTGCAGGATTGGCTCTCATCGGTGACCTGTCGACGAGTGGCTGCTTCTCGTTCGACTTCCGTCCGGGTTGAGGACGACACCTCTGGCACGCGCACCGATGTGCCTGATCTACGCGGTGGTCGTCGCTGGACGACGGTGGCGTCCGGGGTTCCGGTCCGCTTGTAGCACGCCGAAGTCGGGTCCCTCGGCCGTGTCCGACCGCAGACGCGACAACGCCCAGGCCGTGGACCTGGGCGTTCCGAGTGGGCCGTGAGGGATTCGAACCCCCGACCCCCTGCGCGTCATGCGCTTCTGGGGTGTTCGTGGACGTCCGCTTGGGCGTGAAATCCCTGGTCACAGCGTTTCCGGGTCCGCTGGCGTTCACCAGTGTGCGCCGGCGTTGGCTCCCCTATTGGCTCCCCTCGGGACCGCTGTGCCGGACCGCTTCCGGGACGGTCCCCCGCTCTCGCGGGTCACATCCGGTGTACTGGACCGGTGTCCGACGCGCACGACTCAAGTCAATGCGACTTCTGCCAGCACGATCACCCATTCGATCTCCGGCTCTCCTGACGTGGATGTGGGTCACGCGGCGGCCTGAGCGGGGGGTCGTTGGT
>CAZCJT010000152.1:0-6323 GCA_964498565.1 uncultured Acidimicrobiaceae bacterium | reverse complement strand
CCGCTCCGGCTCGAGGAGGTCCTCGACCACTGGCGCCAGCTGCGGGCCGCATCGGCCGAGCCCGGCGCGGGCTGATCAGGGACTCGACCTCAGGGGAGCCGAGCGAGCGACGAGTAGCCGGCGGTGACCGCGGCGACCTCGTCGGCCGGCAGGGTCCGGTCGGTGCTGGTGCAATCCGAGGTCAGCTGTCCGGTGGAGGACGGGGTGGACGGGGTGGGTCGGACGTCGAGGCGGCCACGGATGGACCCGGCCCGGCAGCTGGGCACGGTGAGGCGGTGGACGGCGGCGGGCTCGTCGAGCAGCCCGTCGAGCTCGAGGTCGAGCACCGCGAGCAGCTCCATGGCGGCGGCGGCGTGGTCAGGGACGTCGCCGTCCTCGACGTCGACCACGAGGGCGGGGATGCCAGCGGCAGCCGCCGCATCAGCCAGCGGCTCCGCACCCCCACGCTCGGATGTCCGGGTGATGCCGACGACGACCAGATCGGGCACGACGCCCACGGCGTCGACAGCCGAGTCGATGCCGCCGGCGAGGCCCGGCACCGTGATGACGGGGAACCCGCCCATCGTGTGGTCGGCCGTCCCCCCGACCGCGATCAGCACCCGGATGTCCGGCCGTTCGGCGAGGGCGCCGGCCGCAGCGTCGAGGCCCGGGTCGGACGCGTCACCGGTGTGCGTGAGCAGCACGGTGAGGGCCGTGGTCGACGGCGGCGCCGGCGGCAGGGTGTCTCGGGCACTCACCAGCTCCGGGCTCGCCAGCTCGGCGGGCGGGTCGGCACTGGCATCCGACGCGCCGTGGGAGCCACCGTCCACGCCGCAACCGGTCAGCACCAGCACCGCTGCGACGGCCCATCCCCCGAGGCGGAACCGCATCTGCGAGCCAGTGTGGACCTGGCGACCGGGCAACGGGTGGATGGTCCGCCGGTACGCTCCGACCCCGTGGACATCGCCTCGTTCCAGGCCACCATCGCCGCCACGTACGGCGAGCGCGACGCCGGCCGGGGCACGGCCCCGACGGTGGCGTGGCTCTGTGAGGAGGTGGGCGAGCTGGCCCAGGCCGCCCGCAAGGGCACGCCAGCGCAGCAGCTGCACGAGCTCGGCGACGTGCTGGCGTGGGTCGCCTCGCTGGCCCACCAGCTGGGCCTGAGCCTCGACGACGCGGCGAAGCGCTACGCGGCCGGGTGCCCCGTCTGCGGCGCCCTGCCCTGCGATTGTTGAGCGCGCCGGCCGGGCGTCACGGACCACGGCCGACCAGGTCACCGATCGCGAGGACGAAGCCGGGGGCGGCGACAGCCACCACGAGACCGAGGGCGAAGCGAGCGGTCCGCAGCCCGGACGCCCCGGTGAGTCGAGCCCGGGCCCCGGCGAGCATGTCGCCGCCGATGACGTGGACGATCCCGGTAGCCAGGGCCAGGAGCCCGAAGGGGAACAGCGGGATGAGCAACAGCAACGTCGCGTAGCTCAGCGAGCGGCGGTCGCGGCCCGGCAGGGGCAGCCATCGGCTGAGCCGCGCCGAGTAGCTCGACAGCGCCAGGCCGAACGCCAGCGCCAGGGCCGCGAACGACACGATCGCCAGCCACCAGGGCCCGACGATGTCGAAGTCCCGGTTCTCGGGCCGGAGCGGGTCCATCCGGGTGCCGAGCACGACGAGCAGTCCGGCGCCGAACAGCGCACCTCCCGGCCAGCGGGCGGGCAGGAACCGGCGGGCCACGAACCACAAGACCCCGGTCGCCAGCCCGCTCAGGACGCCGATGAAGAACACGAAGCCGATCGTGCCGCCCACCGTGATCTCGCCGACCACCTCGTCGGCCTCGGTGAGGCGACCCTGGGCCGTGTCCCCGCCCGTGGCACCGAGGAGCCGCATGGCGAGCCGGCCGCCGAGCCCCATCACCAGGATCCCGGCGGACAGCCCGCTGAGCAGGACCACCTGGCTCCACCAGAGGTGATGGCGTAACCGGTCGGCAACCGAGGAGCCACCTGACGGCGCCGGCGGGGCGACGAACACCTCGTCGCGCCACCGCACCGCGGCCAGGAGTGCGAGGGCGAGCAGCACCCCGCAGACGATCATCACAGCCACCTGACGCCACGCTCCTGTTGCCCACGGGACCGGCTCCTCCGGCGTCCCACCGCGGGCAGCCGGAGATGATGCCAGACCGCTCGGGGTCGCGGGGTGTGCGGAGGGCCGAGGTGTCGGTGCCCGGCGGTGCGAGCCGGGTCGACCCGCAGGACTCGGTCAGCTCCGGCGGCGGAGCAGCTCCTCGGCGATCTGGATCGTGTTCAGCGCCGCGCCCTTGCGGAGGTTGTCGCCGGAGAGGAACAGGGCGAGGCCGTGCTCGACGGTGGGGTCGACCCGGATGCGCCCGACGAGCGTGTCGTCGATGCCGGCGGCGTCGAGGGGGGTGGGCACGTCGACCAGCTGCACGCCGGCCGCGTCCGACAGGAGGGTGCGGGCCCGGTCGGGAGAGATGGCGCGGGAGAACCGCGCGTTGATCGACAGGGAGTGGCCGGTGAACACCGGCACCCGCACGCAGGTGCCCGACACCAGCAGGTCGGGCAGGCCCAGGATCTTCCGGGCCTCGTTGCGCAGCTTCTGCTCCTCGTTGGTCTCCTCGAGGCCGTCGTCGACCAGGGCACCGGCGAAGGGCAGCACGTTGAACGCGATGGGCTTCACGAAGTTGTCGGGCTCGCCGAAGTCGGCCGCCCGGCCGTCGTGGGTCAGCGCAGGAGCGTTGTCGCCCACCTTGCGGACCTGGGCGTCGAGCTCCTCGACGCCGGACAGGCCGGCACCCGACACGGCCTGGTACGTCGACACCACGATGGCCTCGAGTCCGGCCTCGTCGGCCAGCGGCTTGAGCACCGGCATGGCCACCATGGTCGTGCAGTTGGGGTTGGCGACGATGCCGATGGGCAGGTGGTCGAGGTCGTCGGCGTTGACCTCGGGCACGACGAGCGGCACCCGGTCGTCCATCCGGAACGCCGAGGAGTTGTCGATGACGACCGGGCCCGACGCGGCGATGCGCTCGGCCAGCGCCTTCGACGCGGTGGCACCGGCGGAGGCGAGGACGACGTCGAGGCCGGAGTAGTCGGCCTCTGTGGACTCCTCGACGGTGATCTCGGTGCCGCCCCACGGCAGGGTGCGCCCGGCCGAGCGGGCCGAGGCGAAGTACCGCAGCTCGTCGACGGGGAAGTTCCGCTCGGCCAGGAGGCGCCGCATGACGCCGCCGACCTGACCCGTTGCTCCGAGGATCCCTACGCGCATGGCGTCAAGGGTACGGGCCGGGCCCGCACGGAGGAACTCCGTTGCTCAGCGGGAGGTGATCGAGATGCGCTGGGTCTGGGTCTGCTCGACCGGGGTCCCCTGCACCTCGATCACCGTGGTGCCCGAGGTGGTCAGGTCCGATCGGGGCACCACGCCGCCGGCGAGGTCCCAGCGGATCGGACCGCCGCCGGTCAGTCCGCCGCTCACCACCGTGGCCGCGGTCCCGAACACGTCCACCTCGCCGGGGACGAAGCGCAGCTCCTGCTCGACCGTGCCGCTCGCCGCGTCCTCAGTGAGCTCGTCGAGGACGATCACGGTGGTGATCTCGACGGGCAGGCCGGCGATCTCGGTCCGGGTCTCGATCCGCCAGCGGGCACCGACGCCGACGGGCTCGTCGGGGAACGGCATGCTCAGGCTCTCGGCGGCGTCGATGAAGCTGCCGGCGAGCTGCTCGACCATCGGGCCGGCGGCGCCGGGCAGCTCGAGGCCCTCGATCTCCGCGGAGCGCACGGCGCCGGACGTCGTGTACGTGGTCTGCGCCGTGGCGTCTCGGAAGCCCTCGAGGAGCTCGGCCACCTGGGCATTGGCTGCCGGATCGGTCCCCGGCTCGTCCAGGACCCGGACGTCCGCGTAGGTGCCGCGGGCCGTGATGGCGTCGTCCGTCACGTCGACGATCTCGTGGTCGAGGTCGATCTCGGTGATCGAGGACGGGGAGGACTGGACCTGTCCGCCGGCTCGGACCTCGATCGTGGTCTCCTGGCGCTGGGTGATCCGGTCCACGTCGCCGACCTCGGCCGTCAACCGGAGCTCGCGCCGGGGTTCGGCGCCGGGGTCCTCGAGGGTCACCACGTAGCCCGTGGCTGCATCCTCGCCTTCCGCCTCGCTGGTGGTCGTGGTCGGCTGCTCCGTCGTCGTGGGGGCAGCCGTCGTGGTCGTGGTCGTGGTCGCCCCGGTGTCGTCGTCACCGCCGCACGAGGCGACCAGTGACGTGGCGAGGGTGAGGGCGAGCAGGGTGCGCCAGCGCACGGGTGCCTCCAGTGGGGATCGGGTCGGGCGGGTCAGGCGACGTCGAGGCCGAAGGCGGTGTGGAGCACCTCGACCGCGTGCTCGACCTGGGACTGCTGGATCACGCAGGAGATGCGGATCGACGAGGTCGAGATCATCTCGATGTTGATGTCGTTGTCGGCCAGGACCTGGAACATCTTGGCCGCGACGCCGGGGTTCGACTTCATGCCGGCGCCGATCACCGAGACGCGGCCGATGTCGTGGTCGTAGCCGCAGCCGGCGTTGCCGACGTTGCCCGACAGGGAGCTGATGAGCTCGGTTGCGCGCTCGGCGTCGTGGTGGGGAACGGTGAAGGAGATGTCGGTGCGGCCGTGCTCCGACACGTTCTGCACGATCATGTCGACGTTCACGCCGGCGTCGGCGAGCGACGTGAACATCTGGGCGGCGACGCCCGGCTGGTCGGACACGCCCGACACGGTGACCTTCGCCTCCGACGTGTCGTGGGTGACGGCGTTGACGACAGCCTGTTCCATGTCGGGGGTCTCCTCGGTGACGATGGTGCCCGGCTCCCACGAGAAGGCGGACCGGATGTGGAGCTTCACCTGGTGGCGCCGGGCGAACTCGACCGAGCGCATGGCCGGCTTCGGGCACCCCGTGGCGGTCATCTCGAGGAGCTCGTCGAAGCTGATCTCGCCCATGCGCCGGGCCTTGGACACGATGCGCGGGTCGGCGGAGTACACGCCGGCCACGTCGGTGTAGAGCTCGCACATGTCGGCGCCGAGGGCGTGGGCGATGGCGACGGCGGTGGTGTCGGAACCCCCTCGGCCGAGGAACGTGACGTCGTGCTCGATGGACACGCCCTGGCTGCCGCCGATGACGGGGATGACGCCGGCGGCCAGCGCGTCGGAGATCCGCTCCGGGCGCAGCTCGACGATCTTGGCGTCCTTGTGGTTGGTGTCGGTGATGAACCCGGCCTGCGAGCCGGTGAAGGACTGGGCCGGCTCACCCTGGTCGCAGATGGCCATCGCGACCAGCGCCATGGCCTTGCGCTCACCGGCGGTGATCAGCATGTCCATCTCGCGCCCGGGCTGGCTGGTGGAGACGTCGTCGGCCAGCCGCAGCAGCGCGTCGGTCTCCTTGCCCATGGCCGAGACCACCAGCACGACGTCGGTGCCGCGGCGCTTGGTGCGCACGGCGTGCTCGGCCACCTCCCGGATGCGCTCCGGATCGGCCACCGACGTGCCGCCGAACTTCTGGACCGTGATCACGTCGTTCGAACCTACCGGCGGCCGGGGAACGGCTGGAACCCGGCGATGTCGTGAGGCGCAGGCGAGCGACTCGAGGTCGGCGGAGCCGACACTCAGAGCGTCTCGACGAGCGCGTCCCAGGCGCGCAGCTGCTGCAGGGTCTGGGTCTCGGTCGAGTGCAGCAGCGAGCAGATGGCGCGCAGGTCGTCGCGGCGGATCGACAGGACCCGGCCGTTGAAGTCGCCCCGCTCGAGGATGATCGACCGCGCGTAGCGGTGGACGGCCTCGGCCTCGGGGATGCCCGACAGCGCCACGAGGTCGAGGATCACCTTGGAGGGGCGGTCGCTGTCGTCGTCGTCGTCGCTCTCGCCGAGCAGGACCGACATCGGGACGTCGTAGAACTCGGCCAGCTCCCGCAGGCGGGGCAGGCTGAGGTTGCGGAAGCCGCGCTCGTAGGCGCCGATGGCCGACGCGCTCCACTGGCCGCCGCTCTCCCGCTCGACGTCGTCGAGCGACAGCTTGCGGAGCCGGCGTACGGCCCGGAGGCGCTGACCGACCTCGACGGAGAACGAGGACAGCCCGTCGTCGTCGTCACTGGCCACTCGCACCCTCCGCGCTTCGCCTGGCGCCGGCACACGGACCGGCTCTCTCGTGGCACGGAGCGTAGCGAAAGCGGGTGGCGAACGTCATGCGCAGCCCGCACATGGCGCAACTCGGGTCCCGGCCGCCACGGGGTGCACCGGCGCCCGCCCGCCCGGTGACTCGCGCCCCGGCGGGCACGGCGGGTACGGTCCGCCGCCGTGGGTACCTCCAAGC
>CAZCJT010000151.1:0-6353 GCA_964498565.1 uncultured Acidimicrobiaceae bacterium | reverse complement strand
TGCACCTCCGGCCGGGCCCCGCCTGGGTGACGTGCGGGGCAGGGCGGCCATCACCTCGGCGGCCTTGCGGATCGCGGTGCGGACCCGCGGGTAGGTGCCGCAGCGGCACACGTTGCGCAGCGAGTCGAGGTCGGCGTCGGTGACCTCCCGCCCCTCGGCGAGCGCGTCCTCGATGAGGCCCACCGCCGCCATGATCTGACCGGGCTGGCAGAACCCGCACTGGGCGACGTCCTCCTCGATCCACACCTGCTGGACCGGGTGGAGGTCACCGCCCTCGAAGGTGTCAGCCAGTCCTTCGATGGTCGTGATCTCATCCTTCGGGGTCAGGTCACCGACGGGGACGGCGCAGGGGTTGAACACCTGGCCGTTGATGTGGCTGGTGCAGGACTGGCAGATCGACAGGCCGCAGCCGTACTTGGGCCCGGTGATGCCGAGGAGGTCGCGGAGGACCCACAGCAGCCGTACGTCGTCCTCGCACTCGACCTCGACCTCGGTGCCGTTCACGATGAAGCGGTGCATCTGCGTCTTCATGGCATCTCCTCTCCGCGGATCCCGGCCAGGCCGTCGGTGGGGGACTGGGGGATCGTGCCCTGCGGGACGATGGTCTCGGCGAGGGGCATGTCGTGGTTGATCGGGAACCGGGTCGGCATGGTGCCGGTGGCCCGGGCGTACGCGGTGGCGGCGGCCGCCATGCTGGCGGCGACGCCGAACTCGCCGGCGCCACCGGGCTGGTCCGAGGACGGGATGATGTGCACCTGCGTCTCGAACGGCGCGTTCCACTGGCGGGTGTAGTAGGCGTGCTCCCAGGAGTCCTCGGCGAACGCGCCGTCGCGGAGGTGCAGCGAGTAGGACAGGGCGTTGGCGATCCCGTCCATCATCCCGCCGATCATCTGGGCCTCCAGGCCGCGGGGGTTGATGGCCAGGCCGACGTCGACGGCGTAGATCGCCTTCGTCACGCGAGGCCCGGTGTAGGCGTACTCCGCCGTCGGGACCCGGCGCTGCACGGTCTCGGGGCGGCAGTCGATCTCGATGAGGCAGGCGGCGCGGCCCTTGTACTCGCTGTGGAAGCCGAGTCCCTGGGCCGTGCCCGGCGCCATCGGCCGCCCCCAGTCGCCGGCCTCGGCCACCTTACGGAGCACGGCCTCGGACCGGTCGTCGCGGGCGGCGGCGAGGCGGAGCGCCAACGGGTCCCGGCCCATGGCCGCCGCAGCTCGGTCGATCATCAGCTCCCGGGCGGTCACCACGTTCGGGCTGTAGATGTTCCGCATGCTGGAGGTGGGGAAGATGTTGTTGCGGGCTTCGAGCACGCGGGGGAGCGTCTCGGCCAGCGTCTGGGAGACCGGCCCGAAGTTGTACGGCACGTACTGGGTGAGCAGGAAGATGACCTGTGAGAAGGTCAGCCCGCCGAGGCCGAGCGGCAGCTCGTCGGCCACCGCGGTGATGAGCTCGCCGAAACCATGGCCGAAGTCGGTGTTGACGCTGGTGTGGTGCTGGGCGTAGCCGACGATGTCGGTGTCGGTGTGGGCCAAGCGGATCGTGGAGCGCGACGCCGGATGGACCCGGCCGTGGCGGAAGTCGTCGGTTCGCGTGTACAGGAGCTTCACCGGCTTGCCCATGGCCTGGGACGCGAGGGCCGCCTCCTTCGCCCCGTCCCAGAACAGGTCGCGGCCGAAGGACCCACCAGCCTGCACCACGTGGCAGGTCACCGCGGTGAGCGGGAGCCCGAGGGCGAGGGCGATGTCCTGCTGGGCGACGATGGGTGACTTGAGCGGCGCCCAGATCTCGGCCCTGCCGTCGCGCACGTCGGCGATGGCCGGGTTGGGCTCCAGGGGGCAGTTGGGCTGGAAGGCGAAGGTGAAGGACTCCTCCATCGTCGACACCCGGCGGCCCACGTCGGGCAGGTCCGGGAGATCGATCGGTGACTCGGAGCGAGCCAGCTCGGCGTCGACCGCGTCGTCGTCGAGGCCGACCGCCGGTCCGTCCTCCCACTCGACCTCGATGATCTGGAGGGCGTCGATGCACTGACCGAACGTGCGGGCCCGGATGGCGACGCCCGTGTCGAGCACGGCCACGTCGGTCACGCCGGGGACCTTGCGGACCTGGTCCTCGTTGCGGACCCGCCTCGGGCGGCCGTTCACGGTCGGGGGCCGGGCCACCATGGTGGGCAGCGCGTCGGGCACGTCGAGGTCGGCGACGTAGGCCTGCGCTCCGGTGACCATGGCTCGGGCGTCGATCCGGTTGCGGGGCGTGCCGACGACGGTGCGGGCACCGCTCCGCGGTTCGGCATCGACCACCTCGGTGACGCCGGACGCCGCCCGGCGAGCGAGGTCACCGATGCCGAGGCTGCTGCCGTCCGGGGTGCGGATCAACCCGTCGACGATGTCGAGGGGATAGGTGAGGGACCCGACCAGCAGGCCCGCGGCCTCCAGGAGGCGCTGGCGGGCCACGGCGGCGGCGATGCGCACCGGCTCGTAGATCGTGTACATCGAGTTCGACCCGCCGGTCAGCTGGTTGAACAGCAGCTCGGGTCGGGCGTCGGCCTGGCCGATCCGGACCGACTCCACGGGGACACCCATCTCCTCGGCGATGACCATCGCGACCGCGGTGTTGATCCCCTGCCCGACCTCGGTGCGATGCAGATCGAAGCTGACGGTGCCGTCCTCATCGACGTCGATGCGGATGAGGTTGGCGGTGGGCTGGGCGGCGAGGCGGATCAGGTCGATGAGGTCGACGGATTCGGCCACCTGGAGGCCCACGGCTGGCACGGTCTGGGCACCGGCGGCCGGGGCGGTGCCGACCCAGCGGGCGGTGGTGGCCAGCGTCGGCGCGGCGAGCACGTAGCCGACGAAACGGCGTCGGCTGATACCGGAGGCTTCGGGCACCGGACCCCCTGGAGAAAGCGGCGAAGGGTTCAGACGGTAGGGAGCTCCACCAAGCCGAACAAGTCACCCCTCTGCTCCACATCGGTCGGGCCGTGCGCCAGGGCCGCTGCGGTTGCGGCGCCGGGGGCGATGGGTCATCCTGGCGACACCGACGAGTGGCACCGCCGTGGTGCACCGGAGGAGGGGGAAGCACAGTGAAGGTCTCGTATCCGATCATCTCGGCCGACTCGCACATCACCGAGGCGCCGAACACGTACACCGACTACATCGACCCGGCGTGGCGGGACCGAGCGCCGCACATGGTCGATGGCGGCGAGAAGGGCGACATGTTCGTGGTGGAGGGGTCGAACGTCCCCATCGCCATGGGGCTCGTCGCCGCCGCCGGCAAGGATCCGTCCGAGATCCGCACCAAGGGCACCCGGTTCGAGGAGCTGCACCGGGGCGGCTGGGATCCCACCGCCCGGCTGGGTGAGCAGGACGCCGACGGGGTCGCCGCCGAGATCATCTACCCGACGGTCGGCATGGTGCTCTGCAACATCGACGACTTTGACATGAAGAAGGCCTCCTTCGACGCCTACAACCGCTGGATCGCCGAGTACTGCTCGCACGCACCGGATCGGCTGTTGGGTTGCGGGCAGACGGCCATGCGCTCCCCGGAGGAGGGCATCGAGGACCTCAAGGCCATCAAGGCGCTCGGCCTGCGCGGCGTGATGATGCCGGGCCAGCCCGCCGTGGAGGACTACGACTCGCCGGTGTACGACGAGTTCTGGGAGACCGCCATCGAGCTCGAGCTGCCGCTCAGCTTCCACATCCTCACGACCAAGAGCGACAGGACCCGCGGTCCGGCGATCTCGAGCTTCCTGTCGATCGTCCGCGGCTGCCAGGACATCATGGCCATGCTGGTCTTCGGTGGGGTCTTCGAGCGCCACCCGGGTCTGAAGGTCGTGTGCGTCGAGGCCGACGCCGGCTGGGTCCCTCACTTCATGTACCGCATGGACCACGCCTTCAACCGGCACCGCTTCTGGCTGAAGCCGGGCGCCGACCTCACGCGGCTGCCCAGCGAGTACTTCGCCGAGCACATCTTCGTGACGTTCCAGGACGACTGGACGGCGTTCCGCTTCGCCGACGCCATGAACTGGAAGCGGCTGATGTGGGCCAACGACTTCCCCCACAGCGACTCCACGTGGCCGTGGTCCCAGGAGCTGCTCGACAAGCACACCGCGAACCTCAGCGACGAGCAGACGAAGTCGATCCTGTGCGACAACGTCGCCGGCCTGTACGGCATCGACCTTTCGACGTTGAGCACCACGGCCTGACCGCCGGGCGTCACCCGCCCCGACCGTCCCCGGAGGACACCCACCGTGCGAGATCTGCGCGTCGCCGTCATCGGCGCCGGCATGGCCGGCATCGCGAGCGTGATCAAGCTGCGCGAGGCCGGCATCACCGATGTGACCATGTTCGAGAAGGCCCACGACGTGGGAGGTACCTGGCGGGAGAACACCTATCCCGGCATCGCCTGCGACGTGCCCTCGCACCTGTACAGCTACTCGTTCTCGCCCAACGCCGACTGGACCCACACGTTCTCTCCCGGCGACGAGATCCAGGCCTACTTCCAGGAGGTCGCCCGCCGCGAGGGCGTGTACGAGCGGACCCGCTTCGGCGAGGAGGTGGTGTCCCTCGACCACGCCGCCGGCCGATGGACGCTGGCCACGGCCAGCGGGTACCGGGACGACTTCGATGTCGTCATCGCCGCCACCGGTGTGCTCCACCACCCCAACGTGCCCGAGCTGCCCGGCCTGGAGTCCTTCGCCGGCGCCGCGTTCCACAGCGCACGGTGGGACCACGACGTGCCCATCGACGGGCGGCGCGTCGGGGTGATCGGTACCGGCTCGTCCGCCGTGCAGATCACCGGTGCCCTCGTGGACCGGGTGTCCCACCTGGACCTGTTCCAGCGCACGCCGCAGTGGATCATGCCGATCGACAACACCCCGTACGACGAGGCCCAGCGCCGGGCGTTCCGGGACGACCCGAGCCTGATGCGCCAGGCGCGCGACGGCCTCGGCCAGGCCTTCGCCGACCACTTCGCCAACGCGGTGATCGACGCCGACTCGCCGGCCATGGCCCTAATCGAGGAGGCGTGCCGCGCCCACCTGGAGAGCGTCGCCGATCCGGTCCTGCGCGAGAAGCTGCGCCCCGACTACCGGGCCGGGTGCAAGCGGCTCATCGCGTCGGGTGAGTTCTACGACGCCATCCAGCGCCCTCACGCTGCGCTGGTCACGGAGCAGATCGAGCGGATCGAGCCGGCCGGCGTGCGTACCGTCGACGGCGAGCTGCACGAGCTCGACGTGCTCGTGCTGGCCACCGGGTTCCGCTCCGACCGGTTCCTGCGTCCCATGGACGTGACCGGCCGGGACGGCATCCGGCTCGACGACGTCTGGGCTGAGCGCCCGAGCGCCCACCTCGCCCTCGCCGTGCCTGGCTTCCCCAACCTCTTCCTCCTCAACGGACCGAACGGCCCGGTGGGGAACTTCTCGCTCATCGACGTCGCCGAGCTCCAGCTGCGCTACACCATCCAGCTGCTCGACCTGCTCCGCGCCGGTGCCGAGTCGGTGGAGCCGACGGTCGAGGCGGCCGAGGCGTTCGAGGCGGCGCGGGTCGAGGCGACGAAGCACACCGTGTGGGTCACCGGCTGTCGGAGCTGGTACCTCGACGACCGGGGCGTCCCCGCGGCCTGGCCGTGGAGCATCGATCACTTCCGCGAGGTGATGCAGGCCCCGGACCTGGCCCAGTACCACGTGACCCCGGCGTCCGTGTCCGGGGCTCGCGGGCCCACATGACCGCCGTCGACGCGCTGGTGCTCACCGGACCGCGGGAGCTGGAACGCCGGACCTTCGCCCGCCCCGACATCGGCGAGGACGACGGGGTCCTGCGGGTGGAGGCCTGCGGGCTGTGCGGCACGGACCACGAGCTGTGGGCCGGCCTGCTGCCGTCGCGGTACGAGTTCGTGCCCGGGCACGAGATCATCGGCGTGGTCGAGGAGCTGGGCCCGGTGGCCGAGCAGCGCTGGGGCGTGCGGGCCGGCGACCGGGTGGCCGTCGAGGTGTTCCAGCGGTGCGGCCGGTGCGGGCCATGTGTGAGCGGCGACTACCGCTGGTGCGAGCACCACGGCCTCCGGGACCAGATCGGCAACATCGACGTGCAGCGCTCGCCGGGCATCTGGGGCGGCTACGCCACGCACCTGTACCTGCCGCCGGACTCCCTGCTGCTGCCGGTACCCGAGGGCATGGACCCGGTCCTCGCCACCGTGTTCAACCCGCTGGGCGCCGGCCTGCGCTGGACCCAGGAGGTGGGCCAGGTCGGCGACGGCGACGTCGTCGCCGTGCTCGGCCCGGGCATGCGCGGTCTGTGCAGCGCGGTGGCGGCCAAGGAGGCCGGCGCCGGCTTCGTGCTGGCTCGCGGATGTTACGATTT
>CAZCJT010000150.1:0-6366 GCA_964498565.1 uncultured Acidimicrobiaceae bacterium | reverse complement strand
CGACGCCCGCGACACCAAGCTCGGCCCCGAGGAGATCACCCGGGACATCCCGAACCTGTCCGAGGACATCCTCAAGGACCTCGACGAGCGCGGCATCATCCGCATCGGCGCCGAGGTCGGCCCCGGCGACGTGCTGGTCGGCAAGGTCACGCCCAAGGGCGAGACCGAGCTCACCCCCGAGGAGCGCCTGCTCCGCGCCATCTTCGGCGAGAAGGCCCGCGAGGTGCGCGACACCAGCCTCAAGGTGCCTCACGGCGAGAACGGCAAGGTCATCGACGTCAAGGTCGTGTCCCGCGACGACGGCCACGAGCTGCCGCCGGGCGTGAACCAGATCGTGCGGGTCTACGTCGGCCAGAAGCGCAAGATCAGCGTGGGCGACAAGCTCGCCGGCCGCCACGGCAACAAGGGCGTCATCTCCAAGATCCTCCCGGTCGAGGACATGCCCTTCATGGCCGACGGCACCCCCGTCGACATCATCCTCAACCCCCTCGGCGTCCCGTCTCGCATGAACGTGGGACAGGTCCTCGAGGCCCACCTCGGCTACGCCGCCCGGTGGGGTTGGAACGTGGACGGCAACGACGTCGGGGACACGCCGAAGTACAACTTCGAGACCACGACCCGGACCAACACCCAGCCGTCGGTGCACGTGGCCACGCCCGTGTTCGACGGTGCCAAGTGGGACGAGGTCGAGGACGCCGGCAAGCACCCGACGATCCAGAAGATCCTCGAGAACATCCACCCGGAGACCCCCGAGGGCATCCGCCTCATCGGTCGGGACGGCAAGCAGGTGCTCTACAACGGTCGCACCGGGGAGTCCTACGACCACCCGATCACCACGGGCTACATGTACATCCTGAAGCTCCACCACCTGGTGGACGACAAGATCCACGCCCGCTCGACCGGCCCCTACTCGATGATCACCCAGCAGCCGCTGGGTGGGAAGGCCCAGTTCGGTGGCCAGCGCTTCGGCGAGATGGAGGTGTGGGCCCTCGAGGCCTACGGCGCCGCCTACTGCCTGCAGGAGCTGCTCACGATCAAGTCCGACGACGTGCTCGGCCGCGTCAAGGTCTACGAGGCCATCGTCAAGGGCGAGAACGTCCCCGAGCCCGGCATCCCCGAGTCCTTCAAGGTGCTCATCAAGGAGATGCAGGCCCTGTGCCTCAACGTCGAGGTGCTGGCCAAGGACGGCAACGAGATCGAGATGCGCGAGCTCGACGAGGACCTGTACCGCACCACCGAGGAGCTGGGCATCGACCTCAGCCGCCCCGAGAAGGGCACCGACGAAGAGGACGAGCGCAGGCGCCAGCGCCTCTAGTCGATGTCGTTCGCTTCGCTCCACTCCATCGAACTGATCGGGTCGGCTTCGCCGACACTGCCCTTTGGTCAGGCTCACGACTTCGTCGAGTCGCCTGACACCGAGGGGGCGCTTCGCTTGCCCCCCTCGGGCTCCCCCCGAAACAACCGGGAGACACGCAATGCTTGATGTCAACAACTTCGACCAGCTCCGGATCGGGCTGGCGACCGCGGATTCGATCCGCATGTGGTCCAACGGCGAGGTCAAGAAGCCCGAGACCATCAACTACCGCACGCTGAAGCCCGAGAAGGACGGCCTCTTCTGCGAGAAGATCTTCGGCCCGACCAAGGACTTCGAGTGCGCCTGCGGCAAGTACAAGCGGGTGCGCTTCAAGGGCATCATCTGCGAGCGCTGCGGCGTGGAGGTCACGCGCTCCAAGGTCCGGCGGGAGCGCATGGGCCACATCGAGCTGGCCGCGCCGGTGGTGCACATCTGGTACCTGCGCGGCACCCGGTCGTGGCTGGCCTACCTGCTCTCGGGCACCGAGGCTCGTGAGGAGCTGAAGGCCAAGCAGCTCGAGAAGGTCATCTACTTCGCGGCCAACCTGGTGACCTGGGTCGACCACGACAAGCTCCACGAGGAGCTGCCCAACATCGAAGCCGAGATGCTCGCCGAGCGCGAGGCCATCGAGAAGGAGCGCGAGCTCGAGATCGCCGAGCGCTACGAGGAGCTCGAGTCCGAGCTCGGCGCGCTCGAGAACGAGGGTGCGAAGGACTCCGAGCTGAAGGCCCGCCAGAAGCAGGCCGAGAAGGACGTCGCCATCATCCGCGAGCAGTACGAGGGCGAGCTGGACCTGCTCCAGCGCTCCTTCGACGAGCTCAAGGAGCTGCACACCCGCAAGATCATCGAGGACGAGATGCTGTGGCGGGAGCTCACCGACCGCTACGGCGACTACTTCGAGGGCGGCATGGGTGCCGACGCGCTGGCCCGCCTCATCGACCGGATCGACTTCGACGAGGAGGAGATCCAGCTCCACGCCAACATCAACCCGGCCGAGGGCAACAAGCCCCTCTCCCAGCAGCGCAAGCAGAAGGCCATCAAGCGGCTCAAGATCGTCGCCGCCTTCAACCGCCGGGACGAGAACGGCCGTCGGACCAACGACCCCAAGGCCATGATCCTCGAGGTCGTCCCGGTGATCCCGCCGGAGCTGCGCCCGATGGTCCAGCTCGACGGTGGCCGCTTCGCCACCTCCGATCTGAACGACCTGTACCGCCGGGTCATCAACCGAAACAACCGCCTGAAGCGCCTGCTCGACCTCGGTGCTCCCGAGATCATCGTGAACAACGAAAAGCGCATGCTGCAGGAGGCCGTCGACGCCCTGTTCGACAACGGCCGCCGCGGCCGTCCCGTCACCGGGCCCGGCAACCGCGCCCTCAAGTCCCTGTCCGACATGCTCAAGGGCAAGCAGGGCCGGTTCCGCCAGAACCTGCTCGGCAAGCGCGTCGACTACTCGGGCCGTTCGGTCATCGTGGCCGGCCCGACGCTGCGCCTGCACCAGTGCGGCCTGCCCAAGCTGATGGCCCTCGAGCTGTTCAAGCCCTTCGTCATGAAGGAGCTCGTCGACCGCGAGCACGCGCAGAACATCAAGTCGGCCAAGCGCATGGTCGAGCGTCGCCGTGGCCAGGTGTGGGACGTCCTGGAGGACGTCATCAAGGAGCACCCGGTGCTCCTCAACCGTGCCCCCACGCTGCACCGGCTCGGCATCCAGGCCTTCGAGCCCAAGCTGGTCGAGGGCAAGGCCATCCAGCTCCACCCGCTGGTCTGCACCGCCTTCAACGCCGACTTCGACGGCGACCAGATGGCCGTGCACCTGCCGCTGTCCGCCGAGGCCCAGGCCGAGGCCCGCGTGCTGATGCTGTCGGCCAACAACATCCTGTCGCCGGCCAACGGGCGCCCGCTCGTGACGCCGACCCAGGACATGGTGATCGGCGCCTTCTACCTGACCTCCCTGGTCGACGGCGAGAAGGGCGAGGGCCGCGCCTTCGGCGACGTGGAGTCCATCCGCGCCTCCTACGAGGCCGGTGACCTGGCCATCCACGCCAAGATCCAGTACCGCGCCGGTCGCGACGAGGACGGCAGGGCCCGGTGGATCACCACCACCCCCGGCCGGGTCATCTTCAGCCAGTGCCTCCCGGAGTCCTTCGACTTCCTCGGCACCATGAACGAGCGCATGGACAAGCGTGGCCTGAGCGCCATCGTCGACCGTCTCGCCGCCGAGTACAGCAAGGCCGAGGTGGCCGAGGCACTCGACGCCATCAAGGACCTCAGCTACACGTGGGCGTCCCGGTCCGGATTGACGGTGTCCATCGACGACGTCAAGACCCCCGAGTCCAAGCGCGACATCCTCGACCAGCACGAGATCGAGGCCGACAAGGTCGAGACCCAGTTCCGGCGGGGCATCATCACCGACGGTGAGCGGCGCCAGAAGGAGATCGAGATCTGGACCAACGCCACCGAGGAGATCCGGGCCCAGATGGAGATCGGCCTCAAGGCCGAGCGCTTCAACCCCATCGACATGATGGTCGCCTCGGGTGCCCGAGGGAACATGATGCAGGTCCGCCAGATCGCCGGCATGCGCGGCCTCGTGGCCAACCCCCGAGGCGACATGATCCCCCGGCCGATCAAGTCGAACTTCCGCGAGGGGCTCGACATGCTCGAGTACTACATCGCCACGCCCGGCGCCCGGAAGGGCCTGGTCGACACGGCGCTGCGGACGGCCGACTCCGGCTACCTCACCCGTCGCCTCGTCGACGTGGCCCAGGAGCTCATCGTCAACGAGGAGGATCCCTTCGATCGGGCCGAGCGCACCGGTTCGCCGATCCGCTCCATCTGGATCGAGGACATCCGCCCCGACCTGCCGAACAAGCGCTTCTACGTGGAGACCAAGCTGCTCGGACGGGTCCTGGTCGAAGACATCACGCTGTCCGCACCGGACGAGGAAGGTGTCACGACATACGAGCGCGGCACCATGATCGACGAACAGCGCATGCAGGCGATGATCGCCGATCCCGACGTCACCCGGGTCCGGGTGCTGTCGCCGCTCACCGACGACTCCGAGCGCGGCATCTCCGCCCTCGGGTACGGCATGTCCATGGCGACCGGCGGGATGATCGAGCGAGGCGAGGCGGTCGGCGTCATCGCCGCCCAGTCCATCGGCGAGCCCGGCACGCAGCTCACGATGCGCACGTTCCACACCGGCGGCGTCGCCTCCAGCAGCGGCGACATCGCCGGCGGTCTCCCCCGCGTCGTCGAGCTCTTCGAGGCCCGCACGCCGAAGGGCAAGGCCACGCTGTCCACCGTGTCGGGCGTGGTCCGGATCCTCGAGGACGAGGGGCGTGGCAAGACCGTGCTCGTGGTCACCGACGACGGTGAGGAGGTCTCCTTCCCCATCCCGGTCGGCGCCCGCCTCGAGGTCACCGACGGCCAGGACATCCGGGCCGGCGACGCCATCGTGGAGGGTCCCCGCGACCCCCGCGAGCTGCTCGAGATCAAGGGCCTGCGCTTCACCCAGCAGTACCTGGTCGACGAGATCCAGAAGGTGTACCGCGACCAGGGCGTGTCGATCCACGACAAGCACATCGAGCTGATCGTCCGCCAGATGACCCGCCGGGTGCACATCAACGAGTCCGGCGACTCCGAGTTCCTGCCCGGCGAGCGCATCGACCGCCGGCGCTACACCGAGGTCAACAAGCAGCTGCTGCTCGAGGGCAAGCAGCCGGCCGAGGCCCGTGACGAGATCATGGGCATCACCAAGGCCTCGCTGTCGACCGACTCGTGGCTGTCGGCCGCCTCCTTCCAGGAGACGACGCGGGTGCTCACCGAGGCTGCCATCGAGTCCAAGTCGGATGGGCTGGTCGGCCTCAAGGAGAACATCATCATCGGCAAGCTGATCCCGGCCGGCACCGGTCACGGCGACTACCGGGACGTGGACACCCACGCCCCGGAGTACCGCCAGATGGAGGGCTGGAGCTCCGACGACGAGGGCGAGGACATCGCCGCGTCGCTGGCCGCGGGCTTCGAGGAGCAGGTCGGCGCCGACGTCGTCCACCTCCCCACCGCCGGCGACGTCGGGTAGCGCTCGACGCCAGACCGACGCTCGGAGCGCCCGGCACCCATTGGTGCCGGGCGCTCAGAGCACGTCGTCGGCCGGCACCCCGAGGGCCACGCGACCGGCGTGGACCAGCGTCTTCTCCATCGAGAGCGGATGGCACTTGATGGCCCGGATGTCCCGGTAGCACCGCTCGATCACGGAGCCCTTGGAGAACGACGCGCCGCCCGCGACGTCCATGGCCAGGTCGCAGACCTCGATCCCGGCCAGGGCCACCTCGCGCTTGGCGGCCATGACGTCGACGACCACGTCCATGGAGGGCTGGGGGTCGTCGCCGACGGCGGCGATGGCGCCGTCCAGCGCCCAGGCGGCCACCCGCAGGCGGTCGGCCATCAGCCCGACCTGGCGCTGGACGACCACGTCGTCACACCGGGTACCCACCGCCTCCACCGCGGCGGCGTACGCGGCCTCGGCGACGCCGAGGTAGGCAGCGGTGATGATCGGGAAGGCGATGGAGAAGATCACCTGCAGCGGGCCATCGATCACGCCGTGGGGGCGGTTCGCCAGCACCTTGTCGTCGGCGACGAACACGTCGTCGACGACGATGCTGTTGCTGGCGGTGCCGCGCATGCCCAGCACGTCCCAGTCGTCGAGCACCGTCACGCCCTCCGCCGACAGCGGCACCGCCATGTTCAGCACCCGGAGGCCCTGGTCCGGGTCCTCGAACGCGAACATCGTCGACATCGCGGCGCCGGCCACTGACTGGCTGCAGAAGACCTTCCGACCCGAGACCCGGTAGCCGCCCTCGACCCGGACGGCCTGGCCCCGGGGGTGGGTCTGGTCCGCGCCGCCGGTGGACACGAGGACGATGCCCTCGTCGGCGACCCGCCGGAGGGTGCCCTCGGCGCCGGGGAGGCCGCGGCGGTAGCGCCAGGCGGTGAAGGCGACGACGTGCTGGTGCATG
>CAZCJT010000149.1:0-6366 GCA_964498565.1 uncultured Acidimicrobiaceae bacterium | reverse complement strand
CGCGCCGTGGCGGGTCGGCGGATGGATGCCGAGGAGCTCGAGCTGCTCGAGGTGGCCGGGGAGATGATCACCTCGACCATCGTCTCGGGTCGCAGCCTCGAGCAGCAGCAGGAGGCCGTGGCCCGGCTCGAGGCGCTCGACGAGCTCAAGACCACCTTCCTCGGCGTCGCGTCGCACGAGCTGCGCACGCCGGCCACCGCCATCTCGGGCCTCGCATCGCTCCTGGCCAGCCGGTGGGACGCGCTCCGGGAGGAGGACCGCCGCGCCTTCGCCACCCGGATCGCCACCAACGCTGACGCTCTCAACGCCCTCGTGCAGGACCTGCTGGACTTCGCCCGCCTCGAGCGAGGCGACTTCCAGCTCGCCCTCGCACCGGTCGACCTCGATGTCACCGTGGAACGGGTGCTCGCCCGCCTCGACAGCGTGTGGGGATCCCACAGCGTGCTTCGATCGGTCGAACCGGGCGTGCAGGTCCTCGGTGACGTCAACGCGATCGAGCGGATCCTGACCAACCTGGTGTCCAACGCGGTGAAGTTCTCCCCGGCCGGCGACGACGTGCACGTGCTGGTCGAGTCGCGAGACGGCCGGGCCCGACTGGTCGTGGACGACTCCGGGCCCGGCGTGCCCCCGGAGGAGCGGGAGAAGATCTTCGTGCGGTTCTTCCGCGGGACCGGCGACGAGGTCGTGCGGACGCGTGGCGTCGGGATCGGCCTGTCGGTCGTACAGGACTTCGTGGCTCAGATGAGCGGTTCGGTGCACGTGGAGGACAGCCCCGCGGGCGGGGCCCGGTTCGTGGTCGAGCTCGATGTGCTCGACCGCACGATGGTCGAGGAGCGAGATGCTGCGACGACGTGAGCGGCTGCTGCCGGCGGCCGCGTTCCTGGCCCTGGCCGCGGTCGGCGTGCTGGTCCTGGTGCTGCTCACCACGGCGGTCGAGAACGGGCGCCAAGCGCTCGAGGAGTCGGTCCTCGCCGAGGTGGAGGCCAACGCCAGGAGCCAGGACGCCGGCGTCGCCGCGCAGCTGGCCACCTTCACGTCCCTGCTGGGCGACCTGACCGAGGGTTTCGAGTTCGAGTTCGCCGTGGGCAGCGCAACCGATCTGGAGGGGCTCGGCGACCTGATCCGGCTGATCGAGCGCTCCTCGGACTTCCGCACCGGCTTCTACCTGACCGATGCGAGCGGGGTGGTCACGCAGGGCTTCCGGGTGCGGGACGGGGCCCTCGGCGAGCGACTGCTGCGGCCCGGCGCGTCCGAGCTCCTCGCCGACATGCGTGCCGGGCGGCTGGGGGCAGGTGCGCTGCCCGTCGGCCCCGGCGTGACCACGGACCTGCCCAACACCGCCTTCATGGTCGCGATCCGGGGGGTGGACGACGAGCTGCGCGGCACCTTCGTGCTCGAGTCGGAGGTGTCGGCCAGCACGCAGTTCAGCAGGGAGGTCGCCGAGCTCGGCAGGGGCGACACCGGCGAGGTCATCGTGTTCGACCTCGGCGGCAGCGTCATCGCCTCCACCAACCCCTCGCTCATCGCCCAGCCGCTGGCCGACCCGGCCTTCCTCGACCTGACCACGGGCGTCCACCGCCGCAACGGCGAGGTGCAGGTCATCGACGACGTCCCGACCGCCGGGTGGCGCATCGCGTTCACCCAGGACAGCGACGAGTTCGACGAAGACCTCGCCGGGCCGCTCCAGCAGGTCGGGATCGTGATCGTCGTCGTCTTCCTGGGCATCGGCGTCCTGAGCTTTCTGGCCCTGGCCCGGCGGCTGCGGGCGGCTCGGGAGGAACAGGAGCGCCTCCAGCGGCTCAGCGAGACCCAGGAGGAGTTCCTCAGCATCGTCTCCCACGAGCTGCGGACCCCGGTGGCCGGCGTGCTCGGCTTCCTGCAGACGACCATGGACCACTGGGGTTCCATGACCGACACCGAGCGGTTCAACGCCGTGCGCCGCTCGGCCAGCAACGCTCGACGCCTGCAGGGGCTCACCCGTGACGTGCTCGACTCCCAGGCCGTGGAATCCGGGCGGATGTCCTACGCCATGGGCGACGCTGATCTCGCCGAGGAGGTCAACGTGGCGGTCGAGGCCGCGTCCGCGATGTACCCCCGGCTCACCATCTCCGCCGAGCTCGACGCCGAGCGCGTGCCCGTGGTGGTCGACGTCGACCGCATCCAGCAGGTGCTCACCAACCTGCTCGACAACGCCGCCAAGTCGTCGCCGCCGAACGGGACGGTGACGGTCCGGCTGTGGGAGGACGGCGAGCAGGTCATGGTCTCGGTCGCCGACCAGGGGCCCGGCCTGTCGGCCGAGCTGCAGGACCGCGTGTTCGACAAGTTCGTGCGGGGCCGCGACTCGAACGTCAGTGGCACCGGGCTGGGCCTGTACATCTCCCGTCAGATCCTCGACGCCCACGACGGTGAGATCCACGTCGACACCGGAGCATCGGGCGGCGCGACCTTCACCTTCTCCCTACCGGTCGCCCCCGTGGCCCGCCGCTAGTTTCGCCCGGGTGTTCATCGAGATCGTCGCCGAGGTCACCGACGAGCTGGTGGCCGCCTTCGCCCGGCTGATCCCCCAGCTGTCCCGGTCGAGCCCGCCCCCCGGGCGCGACGAGCTGGTCGACATCGTCACGTCGCCGGCCTGCGACCTGTTCCTCGCCACCGACGACGACGGCACCATCCTCGGCACCGCCACCCTCGTGACCTTCCCCATCCCGACGGGGCGACGGGCGTGGATCGAGGACGTCGTCGTCGACGACGCCGCGCGCGGCCTCGGCGTGGGCGGGGCGCTCACCCAGGCGATGGTCGATCGGGCCGAGGAGCTCGGCTGCACCACCGTCGACCTGACGTCGCGGCCGTCCCGCGAGGCGGCGAACCGGCTCTACCAGCGTGAGGGGTTCGAGCGCCGCGACACCAACGTGTACCGGCGCACCCTGTCGCCGTGAGCCGCCAGGCCGACGGCGTGCTCCGCACCGATCGCCACTACCCGCTCGAGGATCCGCCCGACGCGGTGTGGGCCGCGCTGGAGACGGTGCAGGACTACCCCCGCTGGTGGCCGTGGCTGCGCCGCTTCGACGCCCGGGCCCTGTCGGCCGGGGAGCGGTGGCGGGCGCGCATCCGGGTGCCGATGCCGTGGTCGCTGCGGTTCGAGCTGCAGCTGCTCGAGGTCCAGGCACCCACCACGGTCCGGGCCGCCGTCTCCGGCGACATCGAGGGGACCGCGACCGTGAGCGTGGCCCCGGCCGGGACGGGGTCCACGATCCGCCTCGTGTCCGCCCTCGCGCCCCGGCACCGGCTGCTCACTGCGGTCAACCGGGTCGTGCCGAGCGTGTCGCGCCGGCTCCACGACCACGTGGTCGACACGGCGTTCGCCCAGTTCGCCGCCCGGGACCGACCGGGAGGTGCGACGGCGGACCGGTAGGGTGCGATCAGAGAAGGGGAGTATCCCCGGTGCACGCACCGTCGCTGTCTCGTCACTACGGCTCCGGCCCGGGACTGCGGCCCACCCACGTGGGCGGGAGAGACCTTCGGAGCACGCACCCGTCGTCGATTCCGAGGTAGCCCCCGTTGCGCCAGATCACCGAGACCACCCCCGCTCGCGAGGACGCCTCGACCTTCCACGACCGCCCCGTCGAGGAGGTGCTGCAGTCGCTGCAGGTCGAGCCGGCTCGGGGGCTGGAGACGGCGGACGTGGAGCGCCGCCGGGCGGCGCACGGACGCAACGAGCTGGACGAGGCGCCCCGCGATCCGGCGTGGCGACGGTTGGTCCGCCAGTTCAAGGACCTGCTGATCCTGATCCTGCTGGCCGCGGCGGTGGTCAGCTTCCTCGTCTCCGGTGAGCTGAAGACGCCGATCGTGGTGCTCGTCGTCGTGCTGCTGAACGCGGTGATCGGCTTCGTGCAGGAGAACCGGGCCGAGGCGTCGCTCGACGCCCTGCGCAAGATGCTGGTCCTGGAGGTGCGGGTCCGCCGGGACGGCACGCTGCGCACCGTCCCCGCCGCCGACCTCGTCCCCGGCGACGTGGTGGCCGTCGAGGCCGGCGACCGCATCCCGGCCGACGGCCGCGTGATCGAAGCCGTGCAGCTCGAGGTGGAGGAGGCGGCGCTGACCGGGGAGAGCCTCCCCGTCTCCAAGACGCCCCAGGCGGTCGCCGGCACCGACGTTCCCGTTGCCGACCGCACGTCGATGGTGCACATGCAGACGACGGTCACCCGGGGCCGGGGCGAGCTGGTCGTCACCGGAACCGGCATGGGCACCGAGATCGGCCGCATTGCCGGCCTGCTCCGCGAGGCGGCGCCGGAGAAGACCCCGCTGCAGCGCCAGCTCGACCACCTCGCCCACAGCCTCGCCAAGCTGGCCGGCGTCATCGTCGGCCTGGTGTTCGTGATCGGGCTCATCCGCGGCGAGGATGTGTCCGAGCTGCTCCTCACCGCCGTGGCCCTCGCCGTCGCGTCGATCCCCGAGGGCCTGCCGGCGGTGACGGCCGTGACCCTGGCCATCGGCGTGTCGAAGATGGCCAAGGAGCACGCCATCGTGAAGCGGCTGGCCAGCGTGGAGACCCTCGGCGCCACCACGGTGATCTGCAGCGACAAGACCGGCACCCTGACGCTGAACCAGATGACCGCAGAGGAGGTGGTCGTGGCCGGCCGGCGCCTGGCCGTGACCGGCGACGGGTACGCGCCGACGGGCGAGATCGCCGGCGCCGACGATCTCCCGGTCGACCTGGTCGAGATCCTGGCTCCGATGGCCCTGTGCAGCGATGCCACGGTGCGCCACGACGCCGACGACGACGTGTGGCGCCTGGTGGGCGACCCCACCGAGGGCGCGCTGGTCGTGCTCGCCGGGAAGGGCGGCGTCGACCCGGCGACCTGGCGCAGCGAGCACCCGAGGGTGGGCGAGGTGCCCTTCGACTCCGCCCACAAGCTGATGGCCACGTTGCACCGCGCCGAGGACGGCGGCTTGCGCATGTACGCCAAGGGCGCGCCCGATGCCATCCTCGACCGCTCCCGATCGGTGCTCGGCTACGACGGCGATCTCGTCCCGGTCGACCGGCTGCGAGGTGAGCTCGAGGAGCACAACTCCCGGCTCGCGGCCAGTGGCATGCGCGTGCTCGCCGTGGCCCGGCGGGACCTGACCGAACAGCAGTGGGAGGACGACGACGACCTGGACGCGGTCGACGGCCTCACCCTCCTGGCCCTGGTCGGCATCGTCGACCCGCCCCGGGAGGAGGCGCGCGCCGCCATCGACGAGGCCGAGGGAGCCGGCATCGCCGTGAAGATGATCACCGGTGACCACGCCACGACGGCCCGGGCGATCGGCGAGGCGCTCAACCTCGGCGAGGAGGGCGAGCGGGTGGTGGCCGTCACCGGGCGGGACCTCGACGCCATGAGCGACGAGGAGCTGCAGGAGCGCATCGACGGCATCTCCGTCTTCGCCCGGGTGTCGCCCGAGCACAAGCTCCGGCTGGTGTCGGCGCTGCAGAAGCGGGGCCACGTGGTGGCCATGACCGGCGACGGCGTGAACGACGCCCCCGCGCTGCGCCGCGCCGACATGGGCATCGCCATGGGCATCACCGGGACGGAGGTGACGAAGGAGGCGGCCACGATGGTGCTCGCCGACGACAACTTCGCCACGATCGTCGAGGCCGTCCGCCGCGGCCGCACGATCTACGACAACATCGTCAAGTTCGTCCGCTTCCAGCTGAGCACGACGCTGGGCTTCGCCACGATCTTCCTGGCCGCGTCGATCCTCGGCATCGCCAGCGGCAAGCCGTTCACGGCCATCGCCATCCTCTGGGTGAACATCATCATGGACGGGCCGCCGGCCATGGCGCTCGGACTCGATCCGGTGGACGAACGGGTGATGGGCCGCAAGCCGCGGCCCCCATCCGAGCCGATCCTCACCCGTCCCCGGTGGGCGGCCATCATCCAGGCCGCCGTCGTGATGGCAGCCGGCACGCTGGCCGTCCTGGCGCTGGCGCCCGGCGCCGAGCCCGAGGCCGCGGTCGCCACGGTGGCCGGCACCATGGCGTTCAACACCTTCGTCCTGTTCCAGTTCTTCAACATCCTCAACGTCCGCAGCGACCAGCAGACGGTGTTCCGGGCGGCGACGTTCCGCAACGGGAAGCTCTGGATGGCGCTGGCGGTCGTGCTGGTCCTGCAGGTCTGCGTCACGCACCTCGGCCCGATGCAGGACCTGTTCGACACCACGTCCATCTCCGCCGCGCAGTGGCTGGTCTGCATCGGCGTGGCCTCGACGGTGCTGGTGAGCGAGGAGCTCCGCAAGGCGGTTCGGCGGGCGCGCACCGGCGAGCCCGCTGTCTGCCCCGGCGCGTCACCGCCACGAGGCGGGCTGACCGGCGACGAGCTCCTCGATGCT
>CAZCJT010000148.1:0-6385 GCA_964498565.1 uncultured Acidimicrobiaceae bacterium | reverse complement strand
GTCACGAGGGCCACGCGGGCCCGCCGGCGGCGGCGGGTGCGCGCCGTCTCAACCTGGAGCCGGCGGATCTGGTCCACCGCGCCCTGGGCGACACGTGTCCAGGTGAACTCGGGCGGGTCCTGCGCCTCCAGGCGGGCCCGCTCGGCGTCATCGTCGAGCACCCGGTCGATGGCAGCGGCGATGGCGCCGACGTCGGCGGGGTCGAAGCGGGCGCTCGGGTCGGTCTGGACTTCCTTGAGGGAGGACGAGTCGCTGCAGATGGCGGGCGCTCCGCACTGCATGGCCTCGAGCACCGGGAGGCCGAAGCCCTCGTACAGCGACGGGAAGACCACCAGGTGGGCCGCCTGGTACAGCCGCACCAGGTCCTCGTCGCCGACGTAGCCGGTGGCGAGCAGGTCGCCGCTGATCCCCAGCTCGTCGGCAGTGGCGGCCAGGTGGGCGGCCTCGTCGGGGTTCGTCTTGCAGACCAGCACGAGCTGGTGGGCGGCCCGCTGCTCGGGGCGGAGGGTGGCGTAGGCCTGCAGGAGGCGATCGATGTTCTTGCGGGGCTCGATGCCGCTCGGGTTCAGCACGTAGCCGGGCCGGATGCCGGGCACGGGGGGTCGGGACGCCATCTCGGCGATGGCGGCGCTGCGACCGCCCGGGTGGGGGCGGAAGCGCTCGTCCGCGCCGGCCCCGACGACCGTGGTGCGGGTGCGGGGATGGGCCAGCAGCGCCTCGGCATCCTGGGCGGTCGCCTCGCTGATGGCCAGCAGGTGATCCATCGCCTTGGCCACCTCGACGCGGGCGAGGTACGGGTGCCGCAGTGCCTCGTTGGTGAGGTACACCTCGGGGAAGCGCAGCGGGATGAGGTCGTACAGCACCGCCATGCGGCGCCACGCCGGATCGCGGAACGGGCGGGGAAGCACGTCGTCCACCGGCTCGTCCAGCTCGAACAGCGACCCGGCGACGAACACGCCACCGTCGCCGATGTCGAGCCACGACCGGTCGCGGGTGAGCAGACGGGCCCGGCCCGTGGACAGCAGCGGCTCGAGCGTGCCGGGGACCGGCATGTCGCCACGCAGGAGCCAGTGGTCGACCAGCCCGGGGGCGAGCCGCTCCACCTCGAGCGCCGTGTTCAGCACGTAGCGGGCGATGCCCCGTTCGCCGTGGTCGCGATTCTGGACCCCGACCAGGTCGAAGACGACGGTCACGCGGTGCGGCGGGCCCGGACCATGGCGACGTGACCGGGTGCCTCGGGGGTGGCGACGCCCTCGTCGAGCGAGGACGCCGTGGCCGTGACCGTCCAGGCCGTGGCGTCCCGGCGGCTGGCAACCACGGCCTGCTCGACGGAGAAGCCTTCGAACAGCGAGCGGAGCCGGGCGAGGTCGTAGGTGCGCTCGAGGTCGTTCACGGCGCTGGGGCCGAAGGGCGTGGTCAGCACCACCACGCCGTCGGGCGCGAGCAGGTCGCGGACGACCTTCATGGCGGCCAGGTCGGCGTCGGCGTCGAGCTCGCCGTTGTTGGCGTAGGCGCCGATGCCGAAGTGCTCGATGGCCGACAGCAGGATGACGGCGTCGACGGGGCCGTCGGGCTCGTACTCCTCGAGGGTCCGCTCGTAGACGGACAGGTTGGGGTGCTCGTAGGGGTAGCCGGCCGGCTCGATCACCGTGACCTGGTGGCCGAGGCTGGCCAGGCCGAGCCCCACCAGGCTCTCGCCCCCGCCGACGTCGACGATCCGGGATCCCGGCGCCAGCGTCGCCAGGGCGCCGTGGACGAAGGGCTGCTCGACGATGCGCTCGTTCACCGCGCCCACCCGGGCCGTGCCGGCCTGCCACTCGACCACGACCGGGTCGTTGCGCCACAGACCGACGTCGGACAGCGGCCCCTGGTGCGAGCCGAGGTAGTTCAGGGCGTCCGCCGTGGGCTGGTCGATGTCGCTCAGCCGGGCGGCGTGGAGGAGCCGGGCCCGGGCCATGGGGGTGATCCGCTCGAAGGCGGCGAGCACCTCCTCGCGGGTCCACGACACCTCGGCGAGCAGCTGCTCGATGCGGGTGCCGGCCATGGACTGCTGGTCCTGGACCGAGCGGGTGCCGGCGTTGACCGCCACGATCTGGCCCTTGATCCCGCCGATCTCGTCCACGAGCTCGTTCTTGACGGCGTGGATCAGGTCGGCGTCGAAGCCGGCGCCGCGGGACGGCCGCGCACGACGGGCGACGGCCTTGGCGATCCGCACTGGACCTCGCATGGGTTCGGGCCTCCGGGCTCGGCGGGTGGGCCCGCCGAGCGTACCGACCAGCCGGCGGGACCTCAGTAGCCGGGTGGGCGACCGGCGGCGGTCTTCTGGCGGAACTCGGCCGAGTCCGAGAAGTAGATCATCACCATGCCGCGGGACATGCCCCGGTTCATCTTGTCCATCCAGTAGGCGTAGCCGCCGCTGTCGACGCCCCGGCCGAGCACGTTGGAGTACACCCGGGTGAGGAACTCGCCGTTGCTGACGGCGCCGTAGCGGGTGACGAACTCCTGCGAACGGGCGAAGTCGTTCGAGATGCTCGGCAGCGGGTAGCCCTGGAAGAAGGTGCCGAGCCAGTAGTCGTAGCCGGACCGCTCGGGGTCCCGGAGGAAGTAGGCGCGGTACAGCCGGTAGATCGTTCCCGACCCGGCGTTGGCGTCGTAGGGAGCCGTGGTCAGGGCCGTCGCGCTCGAGCCGGCGGGCAGGTCGCCCTTGGCGAAGCGGACCGTGACCCACATCTTGGCGTGGTCGATGTGGACGCCGATGCCGACCTGGTTGTGGTCGCCGACCATGTTGGCGTAGTGGCCCGAGGAGTTCACGAAGGCGTTGTGGAGCGCCTCGACGGCCTTGATCGAGTTCCCCTGGAGGTCCGACATGGTGCACGAGCCGTACATGCTGCTGACGCCGACGTTCTCGGCCAGCCGCTGCCAGTTGCTGACGATGCGGGAGTTGATCGTCACGTAGTCCTGGCTCGGCTCGACGCCATCGCCGGCGCCGACGTCACGGGCGTGGTGCAGCCAGTCCTGGGCCGACATCGTCTGGGACCAGCCGATGGACGGCGCAGCCATGGCACCGTTCCAGGCCAGCGGGCCCAGGCCCTTGGACCGGCGCAGGTCGTTCAGCCGGCGCAGGAAGTCCTGCTGGGCCGCGGCCTCGATGGTGTCGACGCCGGCGGTGTCACCGAGGAGCGCACCGGTCGAGCATGCGGTCGGTGCGGTCGGGGCCGCACCGGCGGGCGACCCACCGAGCAGGACGAGGCCCGCCGAGGCGACGACCACCGCGAGCACCCAGGTGACGAGCCGTCCGGCCCGTCCCCGCTGCTCGTGGTCCTGCTCTTCGATCGTGATCGACATCCGACCTCGTCCTCACCCAGCGTGCTCTTGTGAACACTGAGGTGATCGGACGGGGTCGGTGCGAACTTGACCGAATTCTCCGGCGATTCCGCCGGAGGGCTACGGCGCCTGCAGGGGTGCGGGCATGCAGAGGCCGTCGAGCTCGACGACCTGGATCTTGTCCCGGTTCTCCCAGGTGATCTCGTTGGCCGGGTCCTTGCGCACCTTGTACTCCCGGAAGCTCTGCTCGAGGGAGTCGTAGGCCAGCAGGCGGCCCCGCAACGAGTCGCCGAGGTCGAGGATGAGCTTGATGGTCTCGATGGCCTGGAGGGAGCCCACGATGCCGGGGAGCACGCCGAGCACGCCGGCTTCGGCGCAGCTGGGGGCCAGCTCGGCGGGCGGCGGCTCGGGCACCATGTCGCGGTACGTCGGGCCGTCCTTGGGGTCGAACACCGTGACCATGCCCTCGAAGCGGAAGATCGAGCCGTGGACCACCGGGATGCCGAGCTTCACCGAGGCGTCGTTGACCATGAAGCGGGTCGGGAAGTTGTCGGTGCCGTCGACGACGATGTCGTAGTCGCCGATGATGTCGAGCACGTTGCTGGCGTCGAGGCGCACGTCGTGGGTCACCACGCTCACGTCGGGGTTGAGCCGGGTGAGGGTCTCCTTGGCCGAGTCGACCTTGCGCATGCCGATCCGGTCCATGTTGTGCAGGATCTGGCGCTGCAGGTTGGACTCGTCCACCACGTCCATGTCGATGATGCCGAGCGTGCCGACGCCGGCGGCGGCCAGGTACAGCGCGGCGGGTGACCCCAGGCCGCCGGCGCCGAGCAGCAGCACCTTGGCCTCGAGCAGCTTGATCTGGCCCGCGATGTCGACCTCGGGCAGCAGCAGGTGGCGCTGGTAGCGGTTGCGCTGCTCGGGGGTGAGGTTCTTCGGGGTGCCCCAGTCCCGCCCCTCGTCCTTCCACTTGTTGAAGCCGCCCGCCACCGAGGCGACGTCGCCGTAGCCCAGCTCGGCCAGCGTCTTGGCCGCGAATGCCGACCGGACGCCCGAGGCGCAGTGGACCAGGACGGTGGCGTCCTTGTTCGGGACCTTGTTCTCGATGTTGCTCTCGAGCTGGCCGCGTGGGATGAAGATCGCACCCGGGATCGAGCCCTGGGCGTTCTCGTCGGGCTCGCGCACGTCGAGGATGACCACGTCGTCGCGCTCGCGGCGGAGGCGGTCGGCCTCCTCGGTGTCGATCTCGCGGATCTGGGCCTTGGTGGCGGCGAGGAGCTCGCGGAAGTCGGCCATCGGTGTTCGCCTTCGTGCTGGTGGACCGGGACGGAGGGGTCTTGAATCCCTACTCCGTGGGTCAACAATTGCGCGGGTCGGGCCTATTCCGCAACGTGGGCCGGGACGCGGACGCCGAGGTAGCTGCCGGCGACCATGGCGGCGGCGAGGAGGATGCCGAGCCACGCGCCGATGCCCAGCGCGGCGGGCTCGAGGAGCATCTTCGCCGCGAGGAGCACGAGGACGGCAGCCGACCCGGCGCCGGTCGAACCCTCCCAGGCGAGCGGCGGCGTGAGCACCACGTCCGGTCTCCGGGACCGGAGCAGGGTGACGGCCACCACGGCGATCGTCACCAGCACCGCCAGGACCGCGGGGAGCCGGTACGGGGATTCGACGGCGCTGCGGGTGAAGGTGGCCAGACCCAGGTCGATGCTCTGCCACGGGAGGAACACCAGGTCGACGGCCAGCACGATGCCGCTGCCGGCGACGGTCTTGTCACCCGCGGTGAGCTCGTCCAGGTCCAGCGGGCGCACGGGCCGACGGTAGGGCGGCCACGGGGTCCCGCGGAGGGATGGCCTCAGTCGACCAGTGCGGGCAGCGCCTCGGAGATGGAGCCCTCGATCCGCACGTCGGCGAGATCATCCATCTCGGTCGGGCCGCCGTTCACGATGACCACCGGCGCCCCGTGGGCCTTGGCCAGCGGCACGACGTTGGCGATCGGGTACACGCCGAGGGTGGTGCCCACGGCCAGCATCAGGTCGGCCCGCCGGGCGGCCGCGTCGGCCCGGGCCAGGTCGTCGGCCACGAGGCCCTGGCCGAAGGAGATGGTGGCCGTCTTGAGGATGCCGCCGCAGGACCGGCACGCCGGGTCCTCCTCGCCGGCCCGGACGCGGTCGAGCGCCTGCTCGATGGGCGCCCGGTCGTCACAGTCGAGGCACATGACGTCGCTGGTGGTGCCGTGGATCTCCACCAGCCGCTCCCGGCTGGTCCCAGCCCGCAGGTGGAGCCCGTCGACGTTCTGGGTGATGAGCGTGTCGAGGACGCCGCGCGCTTCGAGCCGCACCAGGGCCCGGTGCCCCTCGTTGGGCTCGTAGGTCGTGGAGAGCGTCTCGAGGCGACGCCGCCAGGCCTTGGCCCGGATAGCCGCGTCGGCGACGTAGTGCTGGAGGGTGGCCAGCTTCTCGGCCTCGGGGTCCTTGGTCCACAGCCCGTTCGGGCCCCGGAAGTCCTGGATGCCGCTGTCGGTGCTGATGCCGGCGCCGGTCAGGACCACGACCCGCTCGGCCTGGTCCAGCAGCTGGCGAGCCGCCTCGATCGCTTGCTCCACCGTGGCCCTCCTCGACGTCGTCCTTGACAGGGTACCGGCCGCCATGTTCGGATCGGGAGATACTGAAAGTGCACGAGAGTGCACCTCCGCCGCTTCCCCCGAGCGCACACTCCGAGGGAGATCCCGTGCCCGCCATCCACGTGCCCGCCGCCGAACCGCCCCGCCTGCCCCCGCTCCTGGTGGTGCCCTGGCCCGACCCCGTCACCGACGACGTCGGCGTGGACCCCCGTGGCCCCTACGTCGAGCGGTTCTGGCTTCCGCTGCTCGGCCCGACCTCCACCTGGCTGCTCCGCCGCTTCGCCGTCGAGTTCGACGCCAGCCCCGAGGGGTTCAGCCTCGACGCCTCCGACGCCGCCCGCTCCATCGGCATCGGCACCCGCGGCGGACGCCAGGGCCCCTTCCCGCGCGCCATCGACCGCTGCGTCCGCTTCGGGTGCGCGCAGCACGCCGAGCACGGCA
>CAZCJT010000147.1:0-6392 GCA_964498565.1 uncultured Acidimicrobiaceae bacterium | reverse complement strand
GTGGCGTGCGGTCGCCTCGACGCCTACTACGAGACCGGCCTGGCCGAGTGGGATCGGACGGCTGCCACCGTGATCGCCCGCGAAGCCGGCGCCCGCGTCGGCGTCCGGGCCGACACCCGGCTCGGGCCGGACTGCACCATCGTCGCCCACCCCGACCGGTTCGAGGAGCTCGTCGAGCTGCTGGTCGACGCCGGCGTCCTGACCGGCGAGGAGCCGAGCGGCAGCCGTTCGCGCTGATCCTCCGATCATGGCGCGCCGGCCGGGCGCGATGAGGCACGATGGGGACGTATGGCGACCAGGATCCTCACCGTCGAAGACGACGAACGGATCCGCACGGCGGTCAAGCTCGCCCTGGAGGACGAGGGCTGGACCGTGGCGGAGGCGGACACCGGCGAGGCCGCGCTCGAGGTGTTCCAGCGGGCCCCCACCGACGTCGTCCTGATCGACATCATGCTGCCGGGCATCGACGGCTTCGAGGTGTGCCGGTCGGTCCGCCGGATCAGCGACGTCCCGATCGTCATGGTCACCGCCCGGGCCGACACCCACGACATCGTCGCCGGGCTCGAGGCCGGCGCCGACGACTACCTCACCAAGCCCTTCGCCCCGAAGGAGCTGTCGGCCCGCATCCGTGCGCTCCTGCGGCGCACCCGAGCCGCCGACCACGGCCACACGCACCTGCGCTTCGGCGACCTCGAGATCATCCCCGACGAGGGCGTGGTCAAGCGGGACGAGGACGAGGTCCACCTCACCAAGACCGAGTTCCGCCTCCTGAACGAGCTGGCGTCCTCACCGGGCCGCGTGTTCTCCCGCGAGGTCCTCCTCGAGCGGGTCTGGGGCTACGGCTACTTCGGCGACGGCCGCCTGGTCGATGTCCACATCCGCCGGCTGCGCACCAAGATCGAGGCCGACCCGGCCAACCCGCGCCACGTCGTCACCGTCCGAGGCCTCGGCTACAAGCTCCAGGGCTGACCGGCGCCGTGTCGTCCGCCGACACCTCGCCGAGCACCGGTGGGCCGGTCACGGTCCCGGCGCCGCTGAGCCGGCCCGCACCCCGCTCGGCCCCGGACGACCCCGAGCCGGGGCAGGGGTCCAAGGCGCGGATGCCGCGGCTGGGCCTCCGGGCCCGGGTGACCCTCGCCTTCGCCATCGGCGCGCTGCTCCTGTCGATGGGCATGTCGCTGCTCGTGCTGGGCGTGGCCCGCTCCAATCTGCTCAGCAACCGCGAGTCGGGCGCCACCCAGCAGATCTCCTTCAACGCTCGCGTGGTCCGCTCCGGCGTGAACCCCGGCGCCGACATCTCCCAGCTGCTCGGGTCCCTGCAGACGCCCGAGGGCTCCCGGCCGGTGCTCTACCAGCGCTGCGATCCCGACGTGGAGCAGTGCGAGCGCGACAGCGGCTGGAGCCAGCAGGACCCGGAGTACGGGCGCACGGCGCTGCCGGAGTCCCTCCGCGAGGTGGTCCTGTCCGGCACGCCGGCCAAGATGCGCTTCCCCCACCCGACGACGGGTGAGAAGAGCCTCGCCATCGGCATCCCCATCGGCGACTTCGACGGCGCCTACTTCGAGATCATCTCGCTCGAGTCTCTCGACGAGACGCTGACATCCATCTCCTTCACGCTCTTCGGCGCGTCGATCGCCACCGTCCTCGCCGGCGGCGCGCTCGGCTGGTACGCCAGCCGGCGCATCCTGCGCCCGCTCGGCGAGGTGGGCGACGCAGCGCGCAAGCTGGCCAGCGGCGAGCTCGACACCCGCATCCGAGCCCTCGTCGACCCCGACCTCGAGCCCATCATCACCTCCTTCAACGGCATGGCCGGCGCCCTCGAGGACCGCATCGAGAAGGACGCCCAGTTCTCCTCCGACGTGTCCCACGAGCTGCGCTCGCCGCTGATGACCCTCCAGGCCTCGCTCGAGGTGCTGGAGAACAACCGCGGCGACCTCAACGAGCGGGCCCAGTCGGCCCTCGACCTGCTGGCCGCCGACCTCGACCGCTTCCGCGAGCTGGTCGAGGACCTGCTGGAGATGTCGCGCTTCGACGCCGGCGTGATGCTGCTCGAGCTCGAGGAGGTGCTGCTCACCGAGTTCGTCCGCCAGGTGGTGCGGGCCAACGGCTCCCACGTCCCCGTCGAGCGCTCCCCCGACATGGTCGTCGACGAGGAGTTCGGCGACGTCATCACGGCGCTCGACAAGCGTCGCATGGCCCGGGTGCTCACCAACCTGTTGACCAACGCCGACAAGTACGGCGACGGCGCCGTGGCCGTGCGCCTCGACGCCGACCCCGACTGGGTCTGGATCTACGTGGACGACGCCGGTGAAGGGGTCCCCGAGGAGGACCGCGACCGCATCTTCGAGCGCTTCAACCGGGCCGGCGCGGCCAACCGGCGCGGCGCCAGCACGGGGGTCGGGCTCGGGCTGGCCCTCGTCGCCGAGCACGTCCGCCTGCACGGCGGTCGGGTGTGGGTCGAGGACGCGCCCGGTGCCGGCGCTCGCTTCGCCGTCGAGCTGCCCCGGGTCGAGATCCACCACGACGAACAGGACCAGGACCTGGCATGACGACCCACCGCTGGCTCCTCGCCGCCGTGGCCGCGCTCGCGCTGGCCGGGGCGTGCACGGTGCCCACCACCGAGGAGCCGGTCGAGCTCAGCGGCTCCATCGTCCCGGAGACGACCACCACCACGTCGACCACGATCGCGAGTGCCAGCAACCGCGACGTGGTCGTCTACCTGCTCGCCACGATCGACGGGACGACCACCCTGCGACCGGTGCCCCGCAGCGTGGAGCTCGGCTCCGGGGTGCAGGGTGTCCTCGCCAACCTGTTCTCGCAGCGCCCGAGCAACGACCGGGACGCGGAGGTCGGCCTCAGCACCGCCATCCCCGAGGGCGCGTCGCTGCTGTCGGCCGACGTCGACCCCGACGACCCCGACCGCCTGGTGGTCGACGTCCGCGGCCTGTTCGGCAGCGAAGGCGGCGTCCAGGGCGCGCAGCTGCGCGACGCCCTGGCCCAGATCGTGTGGACGGCCACGGAGGGTGGGTCCGGCATCAACGAGGTCGTGTTCCGCCAGGACGGCCAGCCCCGCCAGGCCCTGGTCGACAACCTCGAGAGCACCACCGACGCGGTGCGCCGGAGCGACTACAGCCGGGAGAACTGACCAGCCCGCTGCGACGTCCCGAGGGCTGGCCGGACCCGGCTCCGGGCGTCGATAGGTTGCGCCCATGCGCGTGGGAATCCTCACCGGTGGCGGCGACTGCCCCGGCCTCAACGCCGTCATCCGGGCCACCGTCCGCAAGGGCACGCGCGTCCACGGCGACGAGGTCATCGGCTTCCTCGACGGCTACCGGGGCGTAGTGGACCAGCGCACGATGCCCCTCGACGTGGAGTCCCTCCGGGGCAAGCTGCCCATCGGGGGCACGATCCTCGGCACCAGCCGCTACCAGCCCTTCATGGACGACGACGGCGTCGACCGCTTCCGCACTGCGCTCGGGGACCTCGCCGTCGACGCCCTCATCGTGATCGGGGGCGAGGGGACGCTCGGCGCGGCACGGGACCTGGCCGAGCTCGGCTTCCCCCTGGTCGGCGTCCCCAAGACGATCGACAACGACATGGGGGGCACGGAGATGACCTTCGGCTTCCAGACCGCCGTCCAGATCTGCACCGACGCCATCGACCGGTTGCACACCACGGCCGAGGCCCACGACCGGGTCATGGTGGTCGAGGTCATGGGTCGCCACGCCGGTCACATCGCCGTGTGGGCCGGCATCGCCGGCGGCGCCACGGTCACGCTCATCCCCGAGGAGCCCTTCGACATCGACGCGGTGTGCGACGCCATCGTGCGGCGCCACGAGTCGGGCCGCTTCGCCTCCATCGTCGTGGTGGCCGAGGGAGCCGTCCCGGCGCCGGGCACGCTGGACATCGCGCCCCCGGAGGTCGACCTGTACGGCCACCAGCGCCTCGGCGGGATCGGCACCACGATCGGCGGCGAGATCGAGCGCCGCACCGGCTTCGAGACGCGCGTGACGATCCTCGGTCACATCCAGCGGGGCGGCACGCCCAACGCCTACGACCGGGTGCTGGCCACCCGCTACGGCGTCGCCGCCATCGACCTCGTGCACCAGGGCCGCTACGGCGAGATGGTGGCGCTGCAGGCCGACTGCATCACCAGCATCCCGCTCGCCGACGCCAAGCGCCTCGGGCTGAAGACGGTGGACCCCCAGCTCTACGACGTGGCCCGGGTGTTCTTCGCCGTCTGAGGTGGCATCCTGCCCGGGTGCCCGCTCGCCGCCACGTTCCAGGCCGCCGCTGCGCACCCACCTCCACCCGCATCGTCCCGGGGCGGTAGCGGTGGCGGTGGTCGTGGCCATCGACGCCGGCACGACCGGGGTCCGGTCGATGGCGCTGTCCGAGTCCGGCCTGCCCGTCGGCATGGCCTACCGGGAGTTCACCCAGCACTTCCCCCGGCCGGGATGGGTCGAGCACGACGCCACCGAGATCTGGGAGGCGGTGCGCGCCACCCTCACCGAGCTGCTCCACGAGCTGGACGAGCCCATCGCCGCCATCGGCATCACCGACCAGCGCGAGACGATCGTGGCGTGGGACCGTCGCACCGGACAGCCCCGGCACCGGGCCATCGTGTGGCAGGACCGGCGCACCGCCGCCCGCTGCGACGAGCTGGCCGAGGCCGGGCACCTGCCCGTCGTCCGCGAGACCACGGGCCTCGTCCTCGACCCCTACTTCTCCGGCACCAAGCTCGAGTGGCTGCTGCGACCGGCCGAGCAGGGCGGCGGCGGCGTCGCCGTCGACGAGCACCTCGCCGTCGGCACCATCGACACGTGGCTGCTGTGGCAGCTGACCGGCGGGCAGGTCCACGCCACGGAGCCGTCCAACGCATCCCGGACGATGCTGTTCGACATCGGGACGCTGCAGTGGTCCGGCGAGCTGTGCGACCTGTTCGGCGTCCCCGCATCCTGCCTGCCCGAGGTGCGGCCCTCGTCGGGCCGGTTCGGCACCACGGCGGTCGGCGTCGGGGTCCCGGCCGGCATCCCGATCTCCGGCGTGGCCGGCGATCAGCAGGCCGCGCTCTTCGGCCAGGCTTGCTTCGAGCCCGGCATGACCAAGAACACCTACGGCACCGGGTCGTTCGTGCTGATGAACGTGGGCCAGCAGTGTCCTGAGCCGGTCGAGGGGCTCCTCACCACGGTGGCCTGGAGCCTCGGAGCCGTCGACGCCGCCTCGACGTCGTACGCGCTGGAGGGCGCCATCTTCGTCACCGGCGCCGCGGTGCAGTGGTTGCGCGACGGCCTCGAGGTCATCGACGAGGCCGCTGACGTCGGGCCCCTGGCCGAGTCGGTCCCCGACACCGGCGGCGTCATGCTGGTTCCGGCGTTCACCGGGCTCGGATCGCCATGGTGGGACCCCTACGCGCGTGGCGCCCTCGTCGGCATCACCCGTGGCACCACGCGGGCCCACCTGGCCCGGGCCACGGTGGAGTCGATGGCGTTCCAGACCCGTGACGTGGTGGATGCCATGTCGGCGGCCAGCGGGCACGAGGTCGTGGCCATGCGGGTCGACGGCGGGGCGTCGGTCATGCCGCTGCTGCTGCAGCTCCAGGCCGACCAGCTGCAGGTGCCGGTGTCACGACCGACGGTGCAGGAGACGACGGCGCTCGGGGCGGCCTACCTGGCCGGCCTCGCCGAGGGGGTCTGGTCGTCGCCCGACGAGGTGACGCGCAACTGGGTGCTCGACGTCGAGGTGGGGCCGTCGGCGGGGAGAGAGGACGCCGATGCCGCGCACGCCGTGTGGCTGCGGGCCGTCGAGCGGGCCCGGGGGTGGGCCACCGGATAGGTGGACCACGAGGTCAGGGTGGAGCGGTTCAGGCGAAGTGGCCGAGGACCGAGACCAGCAGCTGCGTGCCGCCGACCAGGGCCACCAGGCAGACCATCAAGATGACGGCTGCGTTGGCCTCGGCGGCGCGCTGGGCGGCCTCGGGATCGGCAGCGACGGCGAGCGCTCGGGCGTCGTCCGCCGTGGTGGTGGGGTGGGTCAGTGCCATGGCGGACTCCGTCCCCCGGCTGCGGCCCGACCAGACCACCGAGCGCCATCGTCGCCGCCACGTCCCGAATGCCTACCTCTGGGCGCTCGGATGCGCTCGCCGGGAGTGGTCGAGCAGCCGGGTGTCGACGATGCGGGCCAGGGCCGACACCTGCCGGCGCTCGCGGGCCCGGAACGGTGCACCGGTCCGGCCGACCACCAACGCCATGCCGGCTGCGGGCAGCGGAGCCCACACCACGTCGTCTGGTCCCGCTCGGCCATCGGCGACGCGGGCCGAGGTGCGGGACCCCTCGACGAACGCCAGCAGCCAGCGGGCGAGGGGCGCTTCGCCATCGGCGGCGAGCAGCTCG
>CAZCJT010000146.1:0-6402 GCA_964498565.1 uncultured Acidimicrobiaceae bacterium | reverse complement strand
AACGAGCCCATCGTGGCCGCCACGGCGACCCCGGCGTGGACGGGGTCGGCGAAGGTGGCCACCACGGTGGACGGGGCCGGCGGCGCGGGCCGCAACCGGAGCGTGGCCTCGGTGATCACGCCGAGGGTGCCCTCGGAGCCGACGAACAGGCGCTTGAGGTCGAGGCCGGCCACGTCCTTGATGGTCCGGCCGCCGAGCCGCACCACCGTCCCGTCGGCCAGCACCACCTCGATGCCGAGCACGTAGTCGGTGGTGACGCCGTACTTGACGCAGCAGAGGCCACCCGCGTTGGTGGCCAGGTTCCCGCCGATGGAGCAGATCTCGTACGACGACGGGTCGGGTGGGTACCACAGGCCCTCGCCGCGGGCCGCCTCCTTGACCTCGACGTTCAGGGCGCCGGGCTGGACCACCGCCACCATCGCGTCGGCATCGATGCGAACGTCGCGCATCCGCTCGGTGGACAGCGTGATGCAGCCGTCCACGGCGGCCGATCCCCCGGAGAGCCCGGTGCCGGCACCACGGGTGACGACCCCGACCCCCAGCCGGCTGGCGACCCGCAGGGTGGCGGCCACCTCGGCGGTCGACCCGGCTCGCACGAGCGCCACCGGGGTGCCGGGGACGATGGTCTTGGCCCGGTCGAAGCGATAGCCGTCGACGACGTCGGGGTCGGCGACCACCGACTCCGCCGGCAGCTCGGCGAGGAGGGCGTCGACGACGGCGGCAGATCGGGGCACCCGCGGAGTCTGCTCCAACCCCGCCGCTCCGCCGTAGCCTCTGGCGCCATGACCGAGCCCTTCACCCCCAGCACCGACGAGCTCCTGGCGAACAACGCCGAGTACGCCGGTGTCTTCCACGACCACGACCTCGAGGTGGCACCCACCCGCAACCTCGCCGTGGTGGCGTGCATGGACTCGCGCATGGACATCTTCCAGATCCTCGGCCTCGGCAACGGCGAGGCCCACATCATCCGCAACGCCGGCGGCGTCATCACCGACGACGTCATCCGCTCCCTCTGCCTGTCCCAGCGGTTCCTCGGGACCCGCGAGATCGTGCTCCTGCACCACACCGACTGCGGACTGTCCAAGGTGGACGAGGGCGCCTTCCGCGAGGAGCTCGCCGAGGAGCTCGGCGTGAAGCCGTGGTGGTCCCTCGAGGCGTTCACCGACGTCGACGAGGACGTGCGCCAGTCGATGCAGCGCATCCAGATGACGCCCTTCGTGCAGCACAAGGACAACGTGCGCGGCTTCGTCTACGAGGTCGAGACCGGGCGCCTGCGTGAGGTCGCCGCCGCGGCCGCCCCGACGGCGAGCTGAGCGTCAGCGGCCGGCGGGCACGATGCGCCGGCCGGTGATCTCCTCGACCCGGATCTGCACCCAGTCGTCCCGGTCGACGCTGTCGGCCCACGGGTGCAGCTCCAGGTCGGCGAGCTGCACGGGGTCCTCGGCCAGGTCGGCGACGCCACGGGCGAGCACGCTCCAGCCCGTCCGCTCCAGGGGATCGAAGTCGTCGACCTGGAACGCCACCGGCTCGGCCATCAGGGCCTCGCGCAGCAGCGAGCCCCGCAGGGTGCGGAACACGATGTGGTGGCCGACCACGGCGTGGTTCACGGGGAGCACCGTGGGCTCACCGGCCTCGTTGAACGCCACCCGACCCACGGGCGCGTCCCCCAGCAGCTGCCAGCACTCCTCGGGCCCGATGACCTCGAGGCCCTGGTGGTCGATCGGGGTCCGTGTGTCGTCCATGCGGCGATGGTGCACCCGGGTTCCCGGCGCACGACAGGGTCCGAGGTCCCGACCGGTCAGGCCCGTGTGACCCGCAGGACCTCGTCGACGACGTCCTCGACCGGCGCGTCGGCGTCCACCACGGCGTGGTGCTCGTCCGACGGGTGCTCGAGGGACTCGAGCTGGCTGGCCAGCAGATCGGCCGGCATGAAGTGACCGGACCGGGAGGCGAGCCGTCGGGCCAGCTCCTCTGGACCGACCTCGAGGTGCACGAAGACGACGTCCGGGGCCGCCGCCCGCAGCCGATCCCGGTGCGCGCGCCGCAGCGCCGAGCAGGCCAGCACCACCCGCTCCCCCGCCGCCGACCGACGATGGATCTCGTCGGCCAGCCGGGCGATCCACGGCTCACGGTCGGCGTCGTCGAGGGGCACGCCACCGGCCATCTTCTGCCGGGCGGCGTCGTCGTGCAGGTCGTCGGCGTCGACCAGCACCGCACCGGTGCGGTCGGCGAGGGCACGACCCACCGTGGACTTGCCGGCACCGGAGACGCCGGTGAGCACCAGGGTGCGGGGTCCGCCGACGGGGTCGGGCGGCGGCCCCCCGGTTGGGGTCACCCCCCGGGGACGATGACGGCCCGTCCCTCGATCTCCCCGGCGGCCAGTCGCTCGTAGACCGCCGGCGCCTCGTCGAGGGAGAAGCGGGTGACGTGCGGGGTGATCATCCCTGCCTGGGCCAGCGCCAACACCTCGTGGAGTTCGGGCAGGCTGCCCCAGTACGTGGTCGCGACCGACACCTCGTAGGGCACGGTGAAGAAGCTCATCGGCAGGGTGCCGCCGCCGATGCCCACGATGGTCAGGTGGCCGAGCACCCGACTCACGGCGGCTCCGAGGGACAGCGTGGCGTCGACGCCGACGCAGTCGATGACCACGTCGGCGCCGTGCCCACCGGAGAGGTCCCGGATGGTCGCGACCGCGTCCTGGTCGGAAGTGACCGCGTGGTGCGCCCCGACCGAGGTGGCGAGGCGCAGGGCGTCCTCGCGTTGGTCGACCGCCACGACGGTGGCCGGGCTCAGCGCCCGGAGCATCTGGATCGCCAGGTGACCGAGGCCCCCGGCACCGATGACCACGGCGGTCGAGCCGGGCACGAGCAGCGGCAGCGACCGCTTCACGGCGTGGTAGGGGGTCAGGCCGGCGTCGGTGAGGGGTGCCGCATCGGCCGGGTCCAGATCCCCGATCGGCACGAGGTGCCGCACGCTCGGCACCACCATGAACGGCGCCATCCCGCCGTCGGCGCCGAGGCCGCCGACCTTCGCTCCCGTGACCTCCGGACGCTCGCAGTAGTTCTCCATGCCGAGCGAGCAACGACGGCACAGGCCGCAGCCCCAGGGCCCGTACACCGCCACGGCCTGGCCCACCTCGAACCCCGAGACGCCTGCCCCGAGGGCCTCCACCCAACCGGCGTTCTCGTGGCCGAGGGTGAACGGCGGGTCCCACGGCATCATGCCGGGCTCGAAGTGGTGCATCAGGTGCAGGTCGGAGTGGCACGCCCCGGAGCCGCCGATGCGGATCAGCACCTCACCCGGACCCGGCTCGGGTCGGTCCACCTCGACCACCTCACCGGGCTGCTTGAACGAGGTCAGCTGGAGTGCCTTCACGGGGGTGTCTCCTTGTCCGGATCCGAGGTCGCGCCATCACGGTCGGCGCACCACGGGCATGGGTGATGGGCGCCGCTCACCCTGCCACGCGCCTGCCCCCTCGGGTTTCCGCAGGTCGGTCGCGGACGGTGCGATGATCTGCGGCCGCTCGCTGCGTCACCACGCCATGACCGACATCCTGGAGGACCACGCCATGACCACCCCCGACGTCCGCAAGGACCCCGAGGCCCGCACGCTCAGCCTGTCCACCGACCTCGCCGTCCCCGTCGAGCGGGCCTGGCTGCTGTGGGCCGATCCCCGCCAGCTCGAGGGCTGGTGGGGCCCGCCCACCTACCCGGCCACCGTGGTGGAGCACGACCTCACCCCGGGCGGGCGGGTCACCTACTTCATGACCGGCCCCGAGGGTGACGAGCATCACGGCTGGTGGCAGGTCCTCGCCGTCGACGCCCCCCGGCGCCTCGAGCTTCAGGACGGCTTCGCCGACGACGACGGCGCCCCCATCGAGGATCTGCCCGTGTCGACCATGACCGTCACCCTCACGGAGCTGGACGACGGGCGAACCCGCATGGTCCTCGAGAGCTCCTTCGCCACCGTCGAGGCCATGCAGCAGCTGGAGTCCATGGGCGCGGTGGAGGGCATGCTCGGCGCGATGAGCCAGATCGACGGCGTGCTGGCCCGCGCCGGCAGCTGACGGTCAGAGGCTGGGCAGCACCTGTGGTCGGCCGATCAGGGGGGCCAGCGGGTCCCCCTGATCGGCCAGGCGGGCCTGCGCGGTGCGGAGCGTCCATCGGTCCGACGTGATCCCGGGGTCGTCGAGCTCGTCCCACCGGATCGGCATCGACACGGGGGCACCGGGCGCCGGGCGCACGCTGAACGGTGCCACCAGGGTCTTGTTCACGGCGTTCTGGGTGTAGTCGAGGCGGGCCAGGCCGCGCCGGTCGTCCTTCTGCCACTTCCAGCTCACCAGCTCCGGCACGGTGGCGCCGATGGCCTTCGAGAGCTTCTCGACCCACTCCCGCGTCTCGTTGAAGGTGTAGCGGGGCTCCACCGGGATCCAGATCTGGAACCCGCGCTTGCCGCTGGTCTTGGCGCCGGCCTCGACGTCGAGGTGCTCGAGCGCCGTGCGGTGGAGCCGCACGAGCAACAGCAGCTCCTCGTGGGTGGTCTGGGGCCCCGGGTCGACGTCGATGAGCGCCCAGCTCGGGCGATCGGGCCGGGCGGCCGTGGATGTCCACGGGTGCAGCTCGAAGGCGGCGAGGTTCGCCGCCCACACCAGCGACGCGGCGTGGTCGAGCACGGCGTAGCACTGGGTCTCCCCCGCGTCGGCCGCGTCGTTGCGCCACTGGGTCAGCCAGTCCGGCGCACCGGACGGCACCGCCTTCTGCCAGAAGCCCTTTGCACCCGCGCCGTTCGGGTAGCGGTGCATGTTCACGGGGCGGTCGTGCAGGTACGGGAGCATCCACGGCGCGACGAGGGCGTGGTACCGCAGCAGCTCCCCCTTGGTGACGGGCGGGTCGTCGTCGTCCCGGCCGGGGAACAGCACCTTGTCGAGGTTGGTGAGCTTGAGCCGTCGCCCGTCGACCTCCCACGTCCCCCCGGTGCCGAGCTCGTCGAAGGAGCGGAGGGCGTCGTCGTCGACCGGTTCGAAGCCGATGCGACGGGTCCCGGCGGGCGTCTGCTCGGCCGCCTCGGCCGCCGACCGATCGCTGTGCCACAGCAGGTCGGGCTCGGCGGCGACCTCCTCGTTCGTCCGGCCGCTGAGCACCGAGTGCGGGTGCTCCTCCGGGTCCCAGCCCGGCACGGCATCGTCGTCGCGCTTGTGGAGCAGCAGCCACTGCTCCTTCCCGCCGCCGTCCTGGCCCCCCTTGCGGACGAGCACGAAGCGCCCTCGCAGCTTCTCGGCGTGCACGTCGAAGTGGAGGGAACCGTCGGCGATCTGGCGACGGGGGTCGGCCCCGTCGGCCGGGGCCCACGTGCCCCGGTCCCACACGATCACGTCGCCGCCGCCGTACTCGCCGGCCGGGATGACGCCCTCGAAGTCGGCGTACTCGATCGGATGGTCCTCGACCTGCACCGCCAGACGGCGGGCGCCCGGGTCGAGGGTCGGGCCCTTCGGGACGGCCCAGCTGAGGAGGGTGCCGTCGAGCTCGAGCCGCAGGTCGTAGTGCAGCCGGGTGGCGCGGTGGCGCTGCACGACGAAGCGCAACCCGTCGGGGTCGGGCGCCGGTGCCGCGCCGGCGGGCTCGGGCGTGCGGGCGAAGTCGCGCTTGGCGTCGTAGTCGCGCAGCCGGGGACTGCGCTCGCTGGTGTCGGTGTCGCCTGGCATGGGACCTCCATGGCTGCGTCGAGCCGTCCCTACCCCTGGCGGGCGGGACTCGCCCGGTGCCGGTCCGGGTATTGGTCCGCGATGGCCAGGAACTGCGTGACCACGTCGCTCGCCCCCGAGGACGTCTTCGACCACCTGCTCGACCCGTGGCGCTACCCGGAGTGGCTGCTCGGGGCCAGCACCATGCGGGCCGTCGACGACAACTGGCCCGAGGTCGGGTCCCGATTCCACCACCGGGTCGGGTTCGGCCCGCTCAAGGTCAACGACCGGTCCAAGATCATCGAGATCGAGCCGCCGACCCGTCTGGTGCTGCACGTCCGGGCCACGCCTGCGGTGCAGGGGATCGTGACCTTCACCGTCGAGCCCACCGCCGAGGGTTCGGTCCTGTGGCTCCAGGAGGAGCCGGCCGTGAAGCTGGGCCAGCTGATGCGCCCGGTGCTCGACCCCGCCACCCACGTCCGCAACAAGGCGTCGCTGCGCAACCTCGCCGATCTGATGGAGCGCGATCAGGACAAGGCCGACGCGCACACCGAGGAGAAGTCGAAGGCCAAGACCAAGAGCGGCGGCGCCGAGGCGTAACGCACACGGGCACGGACGAGCCGGTCGGAGGTGCAGCGCACCCCGATCCTCGCCCGGCTCAGTGGCGCTCGGCGGCGGGGTCGACCGAGGTGGCGCCGGCGTCGCGCACGCCCGTCGCCTCG
>CAZCJT010000145.1:0-6435 GCA_964498565.1 uncultured Acidimicrobiaceae bacterium | reverse complement strand
TCGCCACGGCACCACCTGGACCGGCCGACCCCGGGCCCCCGACCAACCCACCGCCAAGACGCCTAGCTGACCCGACCACACCCAGGTCGGGTCACCGGCGCGCCCACGTGCGGGCACGAGTCCTCGACGTACGGTCTGCGCCATGACCCCGCTGGACCTGGGACCGTGGGAGCCACTTGCCCTGGACGACGTCGTCGGCCTGTTCTTCGGTGCGGCGTTCCGGTGGTGGGTCGCCGGCGGCCATGCGCTCGAGGTGCACTGCGGCCGGTCGTGGCGTGACCACGGCGATGTCGATGTGGGCATCTCTCGCGACGACGCCGTCGCGCTGGCGGTGGTGCTGGACGGGTGGCAGGTCGCGGTGGCGGCCGGGGGAGTGCTGCGGATCTGGGATGGTGAGCCGCTCGCGGCGGACCACGACGAGAACAACCTGTGGTGCCGGCGCCGGCCGGACGGGCCCTGGAAGCTGGACGTGATCGTCGGCGAAGGGAGCGGGGACCGATGGGTCTACCGGCGCGACCCGGCCATCACGCTGCCGTGGGCTGATGCGGTGCTTGTGAGCCCCACGGGCATCCCGTACCTCGCCCCCGACGCCCAGCTGATCTTCAAGTCCGAGGGCCAGCGACCCAAGGACCACGTCGACGCCCGCGAGGTCATCCCGTCGCTCGACCCCGACCGGCTCCACCGGCTCGCTGCCTGGCTGGACCCGAACCACCCGTGGCAGGAGCTCCTCGCCGGACGGCGACCGCGACGTCGCCGGGCCGTCGGGCGATACTGCCCCCGTGGACCTGTTCGAGTTCGACGACGTGGTGGTGCGCTTCGGCGACGACGTCGTGCTCGACCACATCACGGCCCGCGTCCCCGACGGCGGCGGCATCACGTGCCTGCTCGGCGCGTCGGGCGCCGGCAAGTCCACGCTGCTCCGCCTGTGCAACCGTCTCGAGGTGCCCACGGCCGGTGAGGTCCGCTTCCGGGGCCGCCCGCTGTCGGAGACCGACCCGCTGATCCTCCGGCGCAACGTCGGAATGGTGTTCCAGCGGCCGACGCTGTTCCCCGGCACGGTCCGGGAGAACCTGCTCGTGGCCGAACCGGCCGCCGACGAGGACGCCATGGCCGACGCGCTGGGGCGCGCCCGGCTCCCGTCGACGTTCCTCGACCGCGACGGGGACTCCCTGTCGGGTGGCGAGGCCCAGCGGGCCTGCCTGGCCCGCACGCTCATCACGGAGCCCGAGGTGCTGCTGATGGACGAGCCCACGTCGGCGCTCGACCCCACGGCCACCCGGGCGCTCGAGGAGCTGGGTCGCAGCCTGGCCGACGAGGGCATGCCGATCCTGTGGGTCACCCACGACCTGGACCAGGCCGACCGCATCGCCGACCGGCGGATCGTCCTCGTCGGTGGACGTCTGGCCGACGAGCACCAGGTCCAGCACTACCTCGCGTCGGAGGAGGCGTTCCACCACCACCACGAGGACGAGACCCACGAGGGGCACGCCCACGACCGGCAGGTGGACGATGGCCGAGGGTGATGTCGGCTGGTGGGGCCTCACCGCCTCCCTGGTCCTGATCGCGATCACGATCGGCATCTCGGCGTGGCGCCGCCTCGGCCTGGAGCGCGACGTGCTCATCGCCACCGGACGGGCGCTCGTGCAGCTCCTCGCCGTGGGGTACGTGCTGACGCCGGTCATCGACCCCGACCAGCCGATCGCCTACGCGTGGGCGTGGCTCGTGTTCATGGTCGTGTTCGCGGCGTGGACCGTGCAGAAGCGGGCGCCCGAGGTCCCGGGGGTGCTGCCACTGGCCCTTGCCGCGCTGGGCATGTCGACGGCGGTCACCTGCCTCGTGATCTTCGGGCTCGGCATCTTCCCGCCCGAGGCCCGGGCCATCGTGCCCGTCGGCGGGATGATGGTGGGCAACGCCATGACGTCGACGGTCCTGGCCGGTCGGCGCATCGTGAGCGAGTTCTCCGAGAAGCGCGCCGACGTCGAGGCCCGGCTCGCCCTGGGCCAGCCCTGGACCGATGCGTCGCGTCCGGCCCTGCGCAGCGCCTTGCGGTCGGCGATGGTCCAGCAGGTGGAGACCACCAAAGCGGTGGGCCTGGTGTTCCTGCCCGGAGCGATGACCGGCCTCATCCTCGCCGGGGTCGAGCCGGTCGAGGCGGTCCGGGTCCAGGCGGCGATCATGTTCCTGATCCTCGGGGCGGTCGCCATCAACGTCGTCGTCATCGGCACCGGCGTGACCCGTCGGTTGTTCACCGACGACCATCGCCTCCTCCGCATCGCCCGCACCGCCGGCTGAACCCGCCGCCGGGGCCCGACGTCACGACCGGCGCTCCAGTGGTGCTCGGTACGCTCGGGGGCATGGCGCTCAGCTTCGTGATCATCGGCGGCGGACCCGGCGGTCACGCCGCGGCGTCGCACGCCGCCAAGCTCGGTGCCGACGTCACCATCATCGAGCGGGACATCATCGGCGGTGCGGCCCACCTGTGGGACTGCATCCCGTCCAAGGCGATGATCGCCACGGGCTCGGCGCTCAACATGATCGACAAGTCCGAGGACATGGGCCTCACCGACGTGAAGGCGCACCTGGACTTCGGGGCGCTGCGCCAGCGCATCCTCTCCATCGAGGACCGGCTCGAGGCGTCCGTCACCACCCTCCTCGAGAGCCAGGGCGTCCGCGTGCTGCGCGGCACCGGCCGACTCGCCGGGCCGAACGAGGTCGTCGCCGACACCGCCGAGGGCGAGGTCCGCATCCACGCCGACGCCGTGCTGCTCGCCACGGGCTCGCGCCCCCGCATCCCCGACTGGGCTGACCCCGACGGCGACCGGGTCCTCACCACCCGCGACGCGTACCCACCCAAGGAGCTGCCCGAGCACATCATCGTGATCGGCTCCGGTGTCACGGGCGTGGAGTTCGTCTCCATGTTCTCCAGCTTCGGCTGCGACGTGACGCTCATCGTCTCCCGCCAGCAGGTGCTCCCCCAGAAGGACCCCGAGGTCGCGGCCGCCCTCGAGACCCACTTCCTCGACCGGGGGGTCCGGCTCTACAAGGGCGCTCGGGCCGAGGGGATCGAGCGCACAGACGACGGTGGCGTGAAGGTCATCTGCGACGACGGCCGCACCGCAGCCGGCAGCCACGCCCTGCTCGCGATCGGCTCCATCCCCAACAGCGAGGGGCTCCGCTGCGAGCTCGCCGGCGTCGAGGTGAACGAGTGGGGCTACATCGACAACAACCACCACCTGCAGACGAACGTGCCCCACATCTACGTGGCCGGCGACCTGTCCGGCCGGCTGCCGCTGTCCTCGGTGGCTTCGATGCAGGGGCGCAAGATCGCTGAGCACGTGATGGGCCTGCACACGCGCGAGCACCGCCACCTCGACTACGACAAGGCGGCCTCTGCCATCTTCACCGAGCCCGAGATCGCCGACGTCGGCCTGGCCGAGGCCGATGCCTTCGCCGAGGGTCGCAAGATCAGGGTGACCAAGGTGCCGTTCTCGACCACGGCGAAGGCGCTCATCAACGCGGCACCCCGCGGGTTCGTCAAGATCGTCTCCGACCCCGCCACCGGCGTGGTGCTCGGCGGGTCGATCGTCGGCCGCCATGCCGCCGAGCTCATCTCCGTGATCGCGCTCGCCGTCACCTCGGGCCTGAAGGTGGAGGACATCGTCGACAGCCTCCTCGTCCACCCCTCGCTGTCCGAGGCCCTGGCCGAGGCGGCCGACTGATGGCGTACGCGCCGATCACCGCCGGGCAGTTCACGTCGACCGACGGGCTCGACGACTGGCGGGTCGTGCTGCGCACCGCCGAGGCGCACTTCACCGCGCCCTCGTTCCCGGCCGCCGGCCGGCTGGTCGCCGCCATCGCCGACGCGGCGGAGGCTGCCGACCACCACCCCGACGTGTCGCTCACGTACCCGGGCCGGGTCAGAGTCGCGCTCAACACCCACGCCGTGGACGGCCTGTCGACCCACGACGTCGACCTCGCCCGCCACATCTCCCAGCTCGCCGCCGACGCCGGTGCCACCGCCGAGCCGCGGCGAGCGCAGCGGGTCGAGATCGCCATCGACACCATGGACGCCGACCGCATCCGGCCGTTCTGGGCTGCGGTCCTCGACTACCGCGTGCAGGCCGACGGCAGCCTCGATGACCCGCGCGGCTTCGGCGCACCGGTGTGGTTCCAGCAGATGGACGAGCCCCGGACCGAGCGGAACCGGTTCCACCTCGACGTCTCGGTGGCCCACGACCTCGCCGAGGAGCGGCTCGAGGCTGCGCTGGCCGCCGGCGGCACGCTGGTCACCGACGAGCACGCCCGGTCGTTCTGGGTCCTCGCCGACGCCGAGGGCAACGAGGTCTGCATCTGCACCTGGCAGGACCGCGACGCCGGCTGAGCCCCGGCGGCGGTGCTGCCGGCGCTACTCGATGACGATGATGACGTCGCCCGAGCCGACCGAGGCGCCCTCTTCGACGTCGACCTGGGCGATGGTGCCGGCCTTGTCGGCGGCGATGTTGTTCTCCATCTTCATGGCCTCGAGCACGCAGAGGACCTGACCCTCGGTGACCTCGTCACCGACAGCGACGTTGACCTTCACGATGGTGCCCTGCATGGGGACGGCGATGCGGCCCGATCCGGCCGTGGGCGCAGCGCCCGAGGTGCCGCGGGCACGCGTACGGGCCTTGGGGAGGGCCTTGCCACCTCCGCCGGCCGCCGCCACGGCGACCTGGTCGGCCGGGACGAACAGCTTCACGGCGAAGCGCTTGCCGTTCACCTCGACATCGACGTTGCGCTCGACCTTCTCCACCTCGTCGTCACCCGCGGGGGCCGGGGTGCCGCGCACGCCGGTGAGGTCGAGGGTGTCCTCCACCCACTTGGTGGAGTGCTCACCGGCCTTGAAGTCGGGGTGGGCGAGGATGGCCTCGGCGGCCGGGATGGTGGTGGCCGGGCCGTCGAGCACGAACTCGTCGAGGCAGCGCAGCATGCGGGCGATGGCGGTGTCCCGGTCGTGGGCCCACACGACGAGCTTGCCGATGAGGTTGTCGTAGTACTGGCTGACCTCGTCGCCGGAGTCGTAGCCGCCATCCCAGCGCACGCCGTTGCCCTGCGGCGGCACGAGCTTGGCGATCGGCCCGGGAGCCGGGAGGAACTTGCCCTCGGCCGGGTCCTCGGCGTTGACGCGGACCTCGATGGAGTGGCCGCGCAGCGAGATCTCGTCCTGGGTGAAGGAGAGCGGCTCGCCCGACGCGACCCGGAGCTGCTCGGCCACGAGGTCGATGCCCGACACCATCTCGGTGACGGGGTGCTCGACCTGGAGGCGGGTGTTCATCTCGAGGAAGAAGAAGTCGCCGTCCTGGTAGAGGAACTCGACCGTGCCGGCGTTGACGTAGCCGCAGGCCCGGGCGACCTTGACGGCCGCTTCGCCCATGGCCTGCCGGATCTCGTCGGGGAAGTTGGGGGCCGGGGACTCCTCGACCAGCTTCTGGTGGCGGCGCTGGGCCGAGCAGTCGCGCTCGCCGATCCACACCGTGTTGCCGTGGGTGTCGGCGATGACCTGCATCTCGACGTGGCGGGGCCAGGTCAGGTAGCGCTCGACGTAGCACTCGTCGCGGCCGAAGCCCTTGAGCGCCTCGGACTGGGCCGACTCGAGGGCCGAGTGGGCCTCGTCGGCGGAGCGCACGACGCGCATGCCGCGACCACCGCCGCCGTAGGCCGCCTTGATGGCGATCGGCCAGCCGAACTCCTCGCCGAAGGCGACGACCTCGTCGCCCGACTGCAGGAACTCGGTGGTGCCGGGAACGCCGGCCACGCCGGCCTCCTGGGCCGCGATGCGGCTGGAGACCTTGTCGCCCATGACCTCGATGGCCTCGGGCGGCGGGCCGATGAACGTGACCCCCATCTCGGTGATCGCCCGGGCGAAGTCGGTGTTCTCCGAGAAGAAGCCGTAGCCGGGGTGCACGGCCTCGGCGCCGGACTGGCGGATCACGTCGAGGATGGCCTCGGTGTTCAGGTACGACTCGGCCGCCGTGGTACCGCCGAGGGCGTACGCCTCATCGGCGAGGCGGACGTGCAGCGAGTCGCGATCCAGGTCGGAGTAGACGGCCACGGACGTGACGCCGAGCTCCTTGCACGCCCGGATGACCCGGACGGCGATCTCGCCACGGTTTGCGATCAGCACCTTGGAAAACACTCCGTAGTGTTATCGCGGTGAAGGGTGACGACGCCATCTCCCGACCGGCCACGGCGCCCCGGAACCGCTTCACCGACGTCCGCCACGTCACCGAGACCGGATCCACCAACAGCGACGTCATGGAGCTGGCCCGACAGGGCGAGCCCGAGGGCGTCGTCCTGGTCGCCGACCACCAGACCGCCGGCCGCGGGCGAGCCGGCCGGACGTGGACGGCGCCCCCCGGTGCGTCGCTGCTCTGCACCATCCTCCTGCGCCCCCCG
>CAZCJT010000144.1:0-6526 GCA_964498565.1 uncultured Acidimicrobiaceae bacterium | reverse complement strand
CACGAGTCGGCTTCCACGCGTCCCACGAGCAGCTGGCGCCGAGCGCCCTCCTCCGAGCAGCGACGCTCGCCGACCAGGCCGGGTTCGACGCGGTCAGCTGCTCGGACCACATCGCCCCCTGGGGCGCCGACCAAGGCCACTCCGGCTTCGCCTGGTCGTGGCTCGGCAGCGCGCTGGAGGCGACCTCGGTCAGCTGCGGGGTGGTCAACGCGCCGGTGCAGCGCTACCACCCGGCGATCATCGCCCAGGCCATCGCCACCCTGGCCGAGATGTACCCCGGCCGCTTCTGGACCGCGCTCGGCTCCGGCGAGGCGCTCAACGAGCACATCACCGGCGAGCGATGGCCCGACAAGCCGACCCGGGACCGGCGCCTGCTCGAGTGCGTCGACATCATCAAGGCGCTGCTCGCCGGCGAGGAGGTCACCCACGACGGCCTCGTCACCGTCGACCGGGCCCGGCTGTGGGACCTCCCCGCCGAGGCCCCGATGCTGGTCGGCGCGGCGGTGAGCGCCGCCACCGCCCGCACGGTCGGCGGCTGGGCCGATGCCCTCATCACGATCAACCAGCCCCACGACAAGCTGCGCGAGGTGTTCGACGCCTTCCGCGAGGGCGGGGGTGACGGCAAGCCGATCTTCCTCCAGGTGCACCTGTCCTACGACCCGGAGGAATCCCGGGCCGAGGCCGTCGCCCACCAGCAGTGGCGCACGAACGTGTTCGACTCGAGCCTGGCGTGGAACCTCGAGCTGCCGGCCCAGTTCGATGCCGCCGCCGTGCACGTGACCGCGGCCGACGTCCGCGAGGTCGTCCGGGTCTCTTCCGACCTGTCCCAGCACCTGGCCTGGCTCCAGGAGTACGTCGAGCTGGGCGTCGACTCGCTCTACCTGCACCACGTCGGCCAGACCCAGGACGGGTTCATCGACGCCTTCGGCCAGCACGTCCTCCCGACACTGCAGGGGGCCGGGCGATGAGCGCCTCACGCACCAGCGACCTGTGGTGGAAGAACGGGATCATCTACTGCCTGGATGTGGAGACCTTCCTCGACACCGACGGCGACGGGAAGGGCGACCTGGCCGGCCTCACCGATCGGGTCGACTACCTCGCCGGCATCGGCGTCAGCTGCATCTGGCTGATGCCCTTCTACCCGTCGCCCAGCCGGGACGACGGCTACGACATCACCGACTACTACGCGGTCGATCCGAGCCTCGGCTCCCTCGGTGACCTCGTCGCCTTCGTCCGGACCGCCAAGGACCGGGGGATGCGCATCATCGTCGACCTGGTCGTGAACCACACGTCCGACCAGCACCCGTGGTTCCGCAGCGCCCGCCGCTCCAAGGGCAGCCCGCACCGGGACTGGTACGTGTGGGTCGAGGACGAACCGGAGCACCCCCACGCCGAGGTCGTGTTCCCCGACGCCGAGGACAGCATCTGGGCCCACGACGACAAGACCGGCGAGTGGTACCTGCACCACTTCTACTCCCACCAGCCCGACCTCAACATCGGCAACCCGGCCGTCCGGGAGGAGATCGCCAAGATCGCCGGCTTCTGGCTCCAGCTGGGCATCGACGGCTTCCGGGTCGACGCCGTGCCGTTCCTCATCGAGACCGAGGCCACCGGCGCCGACGGCGAGCTGTCGCTCGACCCCCACGAGCTGCTGCGCGACCTGCGCTCCTTCATGTCGCGGCGGCGGGGCGACTCCGTGCTGCTGGGCGAGGTGAACCTCCCGCCCGAGGGCCTGGTCGAGTTCTTCGGCGACGGCGACGAGCTGGAGCTGCTGTTCGACTTCCCCCTCATGCAGGCCATGTACCTCGCGCTGGCCCGCGGCGATGCCGGCCCGCTGCGCGGTGCCCTCGAGGCCCGGCCCGAGATCCCCGAGGACGCCCAGTGGGCGGTGTTCGTGCGCAACCACGACGAGCTCACCCTCGACCAGCTGACCGAGGACGAGCGCCAGGAGGTCTTCGCCGCCTTCGGCCCCGAGGAGCACATGCAGCTCTTCGGGCGGGGCCTGCGCCGCCGCCTGCCGCCGATGCTGGACGGCGACCAGGACCGGATCCGCATGGTGTACAGCCTGCTCTTCAGCCTGCCGGGCACGCCGGTGCTGTTCTACGGCGAGGAGATCGGCATGGGCGAGAACCTCGACGTCGACGGCCGCCTCAGCGTCCGCACGCCCATGCAGTGGACCGACGGCCGCAACGCCGGCTTCTCCAGCGCACGTCCGTCACAGCTCACCCGCCCGCTCCCCGACGGCCGCTTCGGGCCGCTCGCCGTGAACGTGGCCGAGCAGCGCCGCGACCCCGACTCGCTCCTCAGCTGGATGGAGCGGATGATGCGCCGGCGGCGGGAGTCGCCGGAGCTGGGCTGGGGGCGGGCCACGCTGCTCGACGCCGGCCACGACGCCGTGCTCGCCCACCGCTGCGACTGGGAGCAGAGCGCCGTCGTGGCCATCCACAACCTGGGCGCCTCGCCGCTCGAGGTGACGGTCGACCTCGGCCCGATGGACGGGTGCGACCAGGTGGTCGACCTGCTCGACACCGGCCAACCGGTCCACGCCGTCGACGGCTCGACCATCGAGCTCAAGCTCGCCGGGTACGCCCACCACTGGTTCCGGCTGCAGGACAGCGACGGCGCCACGCCGCCGTGACGGGGGTACGGTCGTCAGGAGGGAGACGACCTTCGGGGGATGGCATGCACGACCTGGTGATCCGCAACGGCACGATCGTCGACGGCACGGGGGCGCCACGCCGCCGGGCCGACGTGGCCGTGGACGGCGAGCACATCGTCGACGTCGGCGACGACGTCGGCGAGGGGCGTCGCACCATCGACGCCGACGGCATGGTCGTCACCCCCGGCTGGGTCGACATCCACACCCACTACGACGGCCAGGTGACCTGGGACGGAGACCTGGCCCCGTCGTCGGTCAACGGCGTCACCTCGATCGTCACCGGCAACTGCGGCGTCGGCTTCGCGCCGGCCCGGCCCGACCGCCACGACTGGCTCATCTCGCTGCTCGAGGGCGTCGAGGACATCCCCGGCACGGCGTTGGCCGAGGGCCTGTCCTGGGGTTGGGAGACCTTCCCCGAGTACCTCGACGTGCTCGACCGGCACCGCTGGACCGTCGACGTCGGCACCCAGGTGCCCCATGCCGCGCTGCGCACCTACGTGATGGGCGCGCGAGGCGCCGACCACACCGAGCGGGCCACGGCCGAGGACATCGCGGCCATGAGCCGGCTGTGCGAGGCCGGCATCCGAGCCGGCGCGCTCGGCTTCACCACGAGCCGCACGTGGGTGCACCGCACGAGCCTCGGGGAGTCGATCGGCACGCTCACCGCCGCCACCGACGAGGTGCTGGGGATCGCCGATGCGCTCACCCGAGCCGGCACGGGGGTCATCCAGCTGATCTCCGACGCCTACCAGTCCGAGGACGACGACCTCGTCGCCCGGGAGATCGAGCTCCTCGGCGAGCTGGCCCTGAAGGTGGGCCGGCCCCTGTCCTTCACGGTGCAGCAGAACGACGACACGCCGAACCGCTTCCGCGAGCTGCTCACGGCCATCTCCGGCTGGGTGGAGGCGGGCGCGGATGCCAAGGCCCAGGTCGCCGTGCGCCCCATCGGCGTGCTCCTCGGGCTGTCCGCCTCGGCCAGCCCGCTCCTGTTCTGCCCCACGTTCCACCAGCTGCCCGCCGAGCGTTCCGCCCGGCTGGCCGAGATGCGCACCCCCGAGGTGCGGGAGCGCCTCCGCCAGGAGCACGCCGCGGCCGGCGACGGCCTGCGCGGGTTCCCGCGCATCATCCACTCGGGGTGGGACCGCATGTACCCCCTCGCCGACCCGCCCGACTACGAGCCCACCCCCGAGCACAGCGTCGCCGGCATGGCCGTGGCCCAGAGCCGCGACCCCTTCGACGTCCTCTACGACCTGCTCACCGGCCCGGCGCCCACGGGCGAGGGATCGACGCTGCTGTACGTGCCGCTCATGAACTACGCCAACGGCAGCCTCGACGACACCTACGAGATGCTGACCTCGCCCCACGCCATGGTCGGGCTGTCCGACGCCGGCGCCCACTGCAACGCGATCTCCGACGGGTCCATGCCCACCACGGCCATCACCCACTGGACCCGCGACCGCACGCGAGGGCCCAAGCTGACCCTCGAGCACATGGTCCACCACCAGACCCAGCGCACCGCCGCCCACGTCGGGTGGCACGACCGCGGCGTGGTGGCCCCGGGCCACCTGGCCGACCTCAACGTCATCGACCCCGACCGCCTCGCCCTCCGCCCGCCCCACATCGCGGCCGACCTCCCCGCCGGCGGCACCCGCCTGCTGCAGGAGGCCGAGGGCTACATGGCCACGGTCAAGCGAGGCACCACCACGGTCGAGCACGGCGAGCTCACCGGCGAGCGCCCCGGTTCGCTCCAGCGCGGCCCGCAGCCGCGCGGCTGACCCGACGAGCACGGCGCGAACGGAGGTTCGGGACGCCGCCGCACGGCGTGTCGATGCGCATCCTCTCCGCGACCACGGTGGCCTAGCGCGCCACCTCGTCGGGAGGCTCGGGGACGGGCTCGAAGCGCACCTCGGTGACGGTGTTGCCGCCCACGGCCGTGACCACGACCCGCCACGGGCCGAGGTCGACCACGTCGCCCGGTGCCTCGGGGATGCGCTGCAGCTCGCTCAGCACCATGCCGGCCACCGTGGTGAAGGGCCCATCGGGCAGGGCGACACCGATGTCGGGCAGGTCGTGGATCGGGAAGCGCCCCGGCACCATCATCGCGCCGCCGGCCTGCCGCCGGACCGACAGCACGTCGCGGTCGGTCTCGTCGTAGATCTCGCCGACCAGCTCCTCGACCAGGTCCTCCATCGTGACGATGCCCTCGGCGGCACCGTGCTCGTCCACGACCACGGCGAGCTGGGTGCGGAGCCGCTGCAGCTCCCGCAGGGTGTGCAGCACCCCGGCGGTCTCGGGCAGGACCATCGCCGGCGTGGCCACGTCGGCGACGAGGACATCCGGGTCGACGAGCAGGTCCCGGAGGTGGACGATGCCGACCACGTCGTCGAGGACGCCGCCCTGGCCGACCGGGGCCCGCGAGTGGCCGCTCGCCGCCAGCGCTGTCATCGCGTCGCCGCAGCGAGCCCCGGCATCCAGGGTGAACACGTCGAGGCGGGGCCGGTGGACCTCACGCAGCGTCCGGTCGGCGATCTCGAACGCGCCCTCGATGATGGTGCGCTGCTGGGGCGAGAACGTCACCTGCTGGGAGACCATCTCGCGCAGCTCCTCGGCCGACACCTGCTCCCGCTCGCTGTTCGGGTCGCCGCCGAGCAGCCGCACCACCACGTCGGTCGACCGGGAGAGCAGCCAGACGATGGGGCGCGTCGCCGCCGAGGCCGCCGACAGCGGGCGGGCCACCAGCAGGCCCCATGCCTCGGCCCGCTGCATCGCGATGCGCTTGGGTGCGAGCTCGCCGATCACGAGGGTGGCGTAGGCGAGCAGGAGGGTGACCACCACGATCGACACCGGGCGTGCCGCACCGCCCAGGAACTCCAGCGGCTCCTCGAGCGGTTCGGCCAGGCTCACGGCCGCCGACGCCGACGCGAGGAAGCCGGCGAGCGTGATCCCGATCTGGATCGTGGCCAGGAACCGGTTGGGGTCGCGGGCCAGCTTGGCCAGAGCGGCACCCCGGGACGATTCGGCTTCCAGGCGCTGGAGCTGGCCCTCGCGGAGCGAGACGAGGGCGAGCTCGGACCCGGCGAACAGGGCGTTCACCACGACCAGGAAGGCCACGAGGAGGAGCTGGGGCAGCAGGCCGTTCACGGTCGAACGGTAACCACGCCGATCGGGTTCAGGTCCCCGCCCGGTCGAGCAGCCCGAGATCCAGCACGTCGGACTGGTCGATCTCGATGAAGATGCACTCGCCGGGGCAGAGCTCGGCGGAGTCGATCACCCGCTGCTGGAAGTCGGGGGCGACCGGCACCATGGAGCCGGCACCACCGGGGTCGTTGCCGATGTCCATGCCGTCGCGCACGTAGGCGATGCCGTCCTCGAGGATGACGAAGATCTCCGGGCAGTGATCGGTGCACAGGCCGTCACCGGTACAGAGGTCCTGGTCGATCCACACGTGCACCCGGCCAGCGTAGGGTCGTCCCTCCATGATCCACGCCGACGAGATGGCCACCGTGTGGGTGGTGCGGGCCGGACCGAAGGACCGGTTGGTCCGCACCTTCCTCGACGAGGGCGAGATCGGCGTGGCCTTCCCCCAGTTCCCCGACGGCCACGACGTCGACCGCTCCAAGGCCCTGAAGATCCTCGGGGTCGGGCTCGACGACGAGCCGTCGAAGCACCAGGAGGCCGACGCCGCGCTGTTCCTGAGCTTCGTGCGCCGGATCCGGGTCGCCGACATCGCCCTGCTGCTCGACCCGGTGGCCGGCGGCTTCGCGTGCGGGGTCGTCACCGGCGACTACCGCTACCGCGGCGAGCTCGACGGCGACCGGGCCCAGCACCGCCGCCCGGTCGACTGGCGCCGGCGGCTCCCGTTCGCCC